>JBBQYD010000015.1:0-24158 GCA_038209025.1 Verrucomicrobiota bacterium
TATGGGCGTCTTTGCTGGCTCCGCTGCGCTCCGCAGCAATACACCCTTCAGGGTTCGGCGCTCGTGGTTTCATTCGCATCATGGCGTTCGCACCAAAGGTGCCTTCACTCGTCAGCCCAGGCCAACGGCCTGGGAACTCGATCAACTCACCTTGCTTTGCCCTGAAAGGGCAACACCCGTCCGAGTTTTGCCCTTTCAGGGCAGAAAATCGGGTGCAAAACCGGGTTACCAGGGCGTCGCCCTTCGCTGATGAGTCCTGGCGCCTTTGGCGCGTAAATCCAGACACCCTCCCGGTGCCAATGCGTACCCTCACTTCCGCCGAACACTGGAACTGAGCGATGCGGGCGGCCCACGACAAGCACGCCAGTAAGCGCCCCCGCCCGCCCGCATTCGCTCGAGTGATTTTGTTCGGCGTCATGGTCAATTCTTTTTCTTGTAGGCCTGGCGGGCGGCATCGCCGACCGCCTTGAGATACGCCGCAAAATCTGTGGTCGCCAAATTCTGGTCAACGTTCGCCGCAATCTGCTCGACCGTCGGCAACGTGCTCGGTGGCGGTGGCGTCGCACCGGTCGTGATAATGCCACGCTCGACACACAACTGCCATACTTTCGGAAAACGCTGCTCGATGGCAGCGAATTCCTCGTGCCCCATCTCCCGAAACACGACACAACGGTTGAGAATCTTGCTCCCGGTGCGGTCTTTGAGTGCTGGGCGCAACCAATCACCACCGCACGGCTCTTTCGGATGCCGAAAGCCGAAGTCCGGGAAATCCTCACCAGTCAGTGCGCGATAGGTCTGGCTGGGAACGTAACCGAACGACTCGAACTCAGAATGCTCCGTCTGACGCATCTCGTCCGCGAGCCAGTCGGCGTTAGCCAGCGCGGTTTCGTAGGTGGCACGGCCACGAGAAATCAGCCACGAGCGAAAATCCATGAAGCCATCGTCGGAGCACATGCCGCCCTGACACAACCACGCCACAAGCCATAAATCCCAACTGTAGGCAGCGAAGCTGTGCTCAATAAATATGCGCTCGAACTCAATCAACTACTGCGCCGAAATGAGCTGCAACTGACCTCGGAATAGCTCGATCTGCTCCTCCTGCGTGGTCGCACGGCTCGATTCGATAATCTGCCAGAACTCGTCGGTGCTCATGGTGTGTGACGCGCGAATGCCGCCGAACGTACAAACAAAGTATCCGCCGTGTCCATTGGCACGAGGACGTGGTAAGTGGTTGGGTCGCACTCGGACATGGCGGATACTTTGTGGTTGAACTGAACCGCTTCGTAAACCCGGGTAGGATTACTGTGGAGAGTATCGGTACCTGAGGGGTGCCCAGCGCCCAACACGGCTGGTTGGGACCTCAGCCGGACGTCTCCGGTCCGGGTGGCCGGGCCGGTTGCTCCTGCCCCTGACGGGTTGGCGGTCATGGGTTTTACACTGCGCCTCCGGCCGGGCGGTCGCAACCAAAAAAACACCCGGTCCATGGACCTGACCGAGCAAAACCGGAGCGGGCGCCCGGTGGGGCGTCGGTTCAGGATCAGGTGCAGGAGGTTGAAAGTGCCGGGTCATGAGGTGTTGCTGGGCTCGGGTTGAGGATCGGGGCGGGGGGGGTATGATCTCGATGAGTACCAGGTCCGGGCTGCCGCAGTGGGGACAGGGTGCCATGGCCGAATCAAGCAGAATGGTTGAAATATGTGGTTTGACCCACCCACGCAGAAACTCTCGTTGGCCGGCTTGAAGCGGGCGTTGCGTCTTCTGTTGGGCGACTGAGCTTGCCCCGGCCATCGGTTTTGGCAAAATGCGCCTCATGTCGCAGCGTGTCATCATCATTGGAGCAGGACCGGGCGGGCTGGCCACGGCCATGTTGCTCGCCAAGGCGGGCGCGGATGTGACCATTCTTGAGAAGCAGCCGCGCGTGGGCGGACGCACCTCGCTCATCGAGAGTAATGGCTATCGCTTCGACCTCGGCCCGACGTTTTTCCTCTACCCGAAGATTCTTCAGGAAATTTTCCGGGAAGTCGGCCGCGACCTTTACAAAGAAGTGCCGATGACCAAGCTCGACCCGCAATACCGCATCACCTTCGGCGCGGGCGGGGAACTCAACGCCACGCCCGACCTCGAGCGCATGGTGGCGGAGATTTCCCGGCTGTCACCCGTTGATGGCCCGGGCTTCCGGCGGTTCATGGACTACAACCGCGTGAAGCTGGAGAAGTTCGCGCCATGCCTGCAAATGCCTTTCCCCGGTTGGACGAGCGTGCTCAATCCGCGCGTGCTAATGGTGTTGCCGTTTCTCAAGCCGTGGAAGTCGCTGCACGCGGAGCTGGCGGGATATTTCACAGACCCGCGTCTGCAACTGGCGTTCACGTTCCAGTCAAAGTATCTCGGCATGTCACCGTTCGAGTGTCCGAGTCTGTTTTCGATTCTGTCGTTCCTCGAATACGAGCACGGCATCTGGCATCCGACGGGCGGCTGCAACGCCATCTCCACGAACATGGCCCGCGTGGCGCAGGAACTCGGCGTCAAAATCCAGCTCAACACCGCCGTGGAGGAAGTTTTATTTGAAGGCCGCCGAGCCGTGGGCGTGCGCACCGCACTGGGCGAGCAGCGCGCCGACGCCGTGGTGCTGAACGCCGATTTTGCCAACGCCATCACCAAGCTCGTGCCGAATCATCTGCGCCGCCGCTGGACCGACGAGAAAGTCGCGAAGAAGGATTTCTCCTGCTCCACGTTCATGCTGTATCTCGGCGTGGAGGGAACATTCCCGCAGTTGGCGCACCACAACATTTACGTGGCGAAAGATTACCGCCGCAACCTCGACGAAATCGAGCGGCAGCACGTCTTGTCCGAAGACCCGTCATTCTACGTCGCGAATCCCGTGCGCACCGATGCCACGATGGCGCCGCCCGGCCACAGCGCGTTGTATGTGCTGCTGCCGGTGACGCACCAGCATCCCAACGTGGCCTGGAGCCAGGAACGCGCGCGGTATCGCGGCGTGGCGTTGCGGCAGTTGGAGAAGCTCGGCATCACGGACCTCGAAAAACGCATCCGCTTCGAGCGCGTGATCACGCCGGCGGATTGGGAGAGCAAGGTGGACATCTATCGCGGCGCGACCTTCAACCTCGCGCACAGCTTCGCGCAAATGCTGAACCTGCGCCCGCAAAACCGCTTCGAGGAATTCAACCGCATGTATCTCGTCGGGGGCGGCACGCATCCGGGCAGCGGGCTGCCGGTGATTTTTGAATCTTCGCGGATCAGTTCCAAACTGGTGCTGGAGGATTTCGGTCGGATGGCGTGAGATGGATTCCAGCACCGGGCGCGGGCAAGATCATGAAAAACAAACCGCGTCTGGTCTTCTGGGAGTTAGTGCTCATTCTCGCTTCGGTCCTGGTGTTTCGCGGCCTGTGGCTGTTACTCGACAAAGTGGAGTGGATGAATCACCGCGCTGGTCTTTGGGCATCGCTCGCGGTCGGCGTGATCGTCGGTATCGCGGCGCTGATAGCCGTGAACCGAGGTTCAAGCGAATAAGCGCAGAGCGTCAAAGTCACAACGCTCGCAACCCCGGAACACGGCGTAACTATTCCATCGGAGTTCCAAGCCCCAGCCTTGACGCGAACGGCATGGGTAGGCTATGGCTTGGATGGAATTGATCCTGACTTGATTATGAAAACTGCAAAAACGACCACGACTAAAAATGACCCCGGCCTCAGCGACAGCCTGAACCAGGTGCTGGCCGACTCCTATGCCGTGATGGCCCTGACCCATCTGGCGCATTGGAACGTGGAAGGGCCGGGCTTCTTCGCGCTGCACACCGCGTTTCAGACGCAATATGAGGAGCTCTTCATCGCGATTGACGAGATTGCCGAACGCATTCGCGCGCGGGGTCATTATGCCATCGGGGGGCTCCACCAGTTGGCCCAGACGGCGCAACTCAAGGAGTTCGCCGCGCCCCTCGCCCAAGAAGACTACGTGCGGCGGCTGGTGACTGCCAACCAGAAGCTGCTGGCCGACGCGGCGCGCGCGCGCGACCTCGCTGGCGAAGCGAACGACCCGGAGAGCCAGGACTTGATGATCGGTCGGATCACGCTGCACCAAAAAACCCTCTGGATGCTCAAGAGCTTTTTGAAGAGCTAGCCGTTCGTCGGGTCAAAGCGAGGATTGACCCGCAGTGCCGGGCCAAGCGGTTTGGCAACCGGAATGTGACGGGTGAAAGCCGGCCCGCAAGCGTCCGAGCGGAGCAGCGCCTGGCTGCTCCTCGAAGATTTGGGCCGGGCGGCCTGACCCCTTGCCGGGCAGGCACGGCGATCAGCGGGTCTGGTGGAACCAGGCTCGCCAGAGCCAATCGCAGCGATCCCCCAGCGCCAAGAGCGCTCCGCGGCTACCGCGATGCAGGAGCATCCACTGCAGCCACCGGGCCCATCGGAGCCGCCGGGCGAAGCCGGCGTCGCACCGCCGCGCGATGGCCCATCGCGCAGCCTCCCACGTCCGGTCGCCGCGGCTGTAGGCCGCCAGCGGTTCAACGGCCCAGGCCGCGGATTCGAACGCCATGGACATGCCATTGCCCGTCACCGGCGGGATCATGGACAACGCATCGCCCACGCAGCACTCCGGAATGCTCTCCCCCCGGGCGATGCCCAGATTGAGGCCCGACACCGCGCAGAACGACGCCTCCACGAACTCGGCCCGCTGCAGCCGCTCGTGCAGGACGGAGCCAGCCGGGCCGCGCAGGAAGTCCTGCCAGTGCGCCGCCAATTGCGGGACCGGCCCGTGCACCGCGAACAATCCAGCCGCGTTCACCGTCCCGCCCGCCAGCTGGCATAGACCGACGTAACCACCGGCGACAAAGTGCATCTCGAGATCGGCGGCGAGCGTCGCCTTCAGTGCGTGGGCCTTCAGCCCGATCCACTTCACCTTCGTGCGGCGGGCTTCGATTCGCCGTCCGGTGGCGCGCACCGTGCCGGCAGGATAATCGGTTGAGGTGAACCGTTCGCGCTCGTGCAACTCGCCTCCGAGGTGCTGGAATTCGCGGGCGAGCAGTTCATCCATCACGTGGCGCGACAGACATAACGCCGCGCGGGGGAGCGCCTTGGGCCGATACGAACGCGCGCCCGAGAAGAAGGCCGCGCTCCGGGCCTCAATCGCACTCGCCGCGATGAATTTCGGGTAGAGGCCAAGTTCGCGCAGCACGTCAATCCCGCGGCCGCAGATGAACTCGCCGCAGACGCGGTGTCGTGGATAGTTCCCCGCTTCGTAAAGCGTCACCGGAACGTCGCGCTGCCGCAAGGCAACCCCCAGCGTGAGGCCCGCCAGACCCCCGCCCACAATGGTGATGGGGCGAGCGGCGGTCATGTGCGTTGCGCGAGGAAAAGATGGCTGAACAAACCGGCGCGGTGCTCCCGCAGGCGCCACCTTGAGTCCACCGGCCACAAGGCCGAGAGTTCTCCGCCCTGAAAACCGGCCTGCACGCTGACCGCCGCATCGTGGCGCGTGACAGCATTGGCGCCGATGAGCCCGAGCATTCTGCTGGCGGCCAGGGACCACCAATCCCGGCTCGGCTCGCAAACACAACACAACTCCGCTTTCTCGGCGATGGCGTTCAACAGCTCGCGCAGGCTCTCTGTCGTGAAATGGTGCAGAAAGAGATTGGCCAACACCCACGTGCCCGCTTCGGTGGGCTGTGCTCGCAGCCACTCCAAGCCGTCTGCTTGGACCCTTCGCGGCCTGAATCCACGGGCGGATAACGCCGTCACGACACCCGCATCAGCGGCGTCTTTGCGATCCACTAACAGGACTTCAGTGCCGGGCGCGAGCAACGGCATACGGCGCACCCATCCCAGCAGAAAGGCGCCGTCACCGGCTCCCAGATCCACGATGCGCCGTGGCACGGCCTGCGATGAGGCTCGACGCACGGCCCTGGCCATGAGACGGGCGTTGCCCATCAGGGCATTGATGCGGCGCAGGTCGCGGCGCGAGCCGGCGGCCCGGGGATCGCCGGCTGGCAGTTCGTCGAGCAACTCGGCCTGGAGACTACGTTCCATCATCGCTCGATTGGGTGAAAGACCTGGGCTGCGCGTGGTTCACTCGACCTGTAATAGAGCACCGTGGCAACTGAACCCGGCGCCAAACGAACACAACCACCACCAACCACCCGGCGCTCCGCCGGCCAGGGCGCGTTGCAGGGTGAAATAGACGCTGGCGCTGCTCATGTTGCCGTAATCGCGCAGCACCTCCGAACTCCACCGCAGATCTTCCGGAGCAAGGCCCAGCTTGAACCGCAGGGCGCTGAGCACGTCGCGTCCCCCGGCGTGCATCATCCAGCCCCGGATTTCCCCGCGGGACACGGAGGCCTGGGTCAACGCCTGGTCGAGAATCTCTGCGACCGCCTGAGCAGCCAGGGCCGGCACCTCCACCGTGAGCACGTTGCGCAGCATTCCGCCCCGTTGCTCGAAGCGCAACTGGTCCCGATGCACCGGCTTGAGCACCGACACCGCGGTTTTCCATTCCACGCGGCGGGAGTGGCCGGCGGGTTCCTGAGACAATACCGCCGCCCCCGCGCCGTCGCCAAACAGGCAGGCGCTGATCAGCACGCCGGGATCATCATCGAAGTAGGTTGCCGCGCTGCACACTTCGACGCAGACGGATAGAACCCTCTCGGCACGTCCCCCAGCCAGCAAAGCCTCCGCCGTGCGGAAGTTAGGCAGCGCGGCTCCGCAACCCTGCCCCACCAGGTCCAGCGCAAAAACGTCCGCCGGCAGCGCCAAGCGCTCGGCCACATGGCTGGTCAAGCCTGGGCATAGATAACCCGTGCATGTGCTGATGACCAGGGCGTCGATGTCCCCGGCGGTGCAGCCCGCGTCCGCCAGGGCGCGCTCGGCCGCTTGCGTGGCAAGCGCTGGGGCGTGGCGTGTGAACCGGGCGTGCAGGGTTTCCGGGCTCAGGTCAAATGCCTCGGCAAGGGGCGCAAGTGCGAGGTGGCGGGTCTCGATACCATTGGCGCCGAGCAAAACCTTGCGCAGGAGCGCTCGGGAGCGCGGCTGAAGCGCGCTTAGGAACGGCGCGGTCTGCAGGGCGTCGAAGCACTCGCGTTGCGTATAGCGATCCGGCGGCACGGCGGTTCCAAGTCCAATCACAAACATGTTGCAGAATAGCGCAGGGCTGGGAAATAGGCCAAACCGGAAATCTAATTTCTGAAAGGAAGCACGAAACTACACTGCCCCGACGAGGCCGGGAAAAAAGAGTGGAGTCCCACCCGCTTGATCTTAATCCTGATCTTAGCCTTGCTCTCGATCCGCCAGAACTCCGCCTCACCAAACCCACAGATTAAGACCATGATGAAGAGCAAGATTAAGAGCCGACCAAGTCGGCAGCCCCTCGACTTTGGACTTTGCAGTTAACCCATCCCCTAACCCTCCTCAATGCACGCGTAGGCATTGTGATTATGAATGGTCTCCTGGTTCTCCGCCTCCACCTTGTACCAGGTGACATCCGGATGTGCGTTCAGTTTGACGGCCACGTTGCGCACGAGGTCTTCAACGAATACCGGATTGTCATACGCGCGCTCAGTCACCGCCTTTTCATCCTCACGCTTCAGCAATGCGTAAAGCTCCGAGCTGGCCGAGCTTTCCATGATCGCGATCAAGTCCTCGATCCAGATCGGCTTCTTGAACCGCACCTGAACCGTTACCTCACCGCCCTGATTGTGCGCGCCCCGGGCGCTGATGGCCTTGGAGCACGGACAAAGCGTCGTCACGTTTGCCTTCACCGTCAGCACGAAATCAATTTCCTGCCTGCACGCCACCGCATCAAATCGTGCCGTGTAATCCATCGAACTTTCCTTCCCGGACACCGGCGCCTGCTTGGACATGAAATACGGAAACTCCATTTCCAGATGTGAAGTTGCGGCGTTCAACTTGTCCTGCAAGGCCAGCCGGATGTCCCGTATGTTCTCGACGTGAATCACACTGCCATGCGCGTTCGACACCTCGATGAACCGGCTCATGTGCGTTCCCTTGAACTCCTTGGGCAAATCCACGAACAGGCCAATCGTCGCCACGGTGTTCTGAACGGCGTGGGCCTTGTCGCGCACCAGGATGGTAAAACGCAGCCCGCGCACGCCCACCTTGTCAATGCGCAGCTCGCGATAATCGCGCTCGCTCTGCTTGTCGTGCAACCTGGACGTCAATTGCGGCGAAGATTTCGTCGCCGTTCTGTCAGAAATCCGATGGATGGTTTTCGGCATGGTCGAACATTAGTAGCCCGCGCCATGTTTGCAAAATGTTTTGTGGTTCTCGTCAACAAGCTGCGAGCTTCTGCGCATAAGCGACAATCCCAACATATAAATAAAACCTTCATCCCCGGCTTGAGCGGAGGTACGGCTGGAGGAGCACCGCCGACAAATCCCTCCTCAACCTAATCGGGCTGCAACTCGGGGTCTGACTTGGCGGAAGAAAAGCCGTATTTACGCGTCCGCCAGCATTCATGCCATCTATCCATTCATCAGTTCCTGGGCGTGATCTTGAGATTGGCAAACGCGCCGCCGGACCACGTCCACAACCCGACACCACCCTGCGTGCGGTCGCTCAGCGATTCTTCCACCGCGAGGCAGGGGTCTGCCGCACCATCGACATAAACGCGCACCTTCGCCCCTTCAACGACGATGCGCACGTGAAACCAAGCGGCCTGATTTTGGGGAGCCTTGGTCAGGTGCTTCTCATACTTCAGGGGGAATTTATTGCGCAGGGCACTCCAGCCATACTTTGGTTCGGAGGAGTATTGCACTTCGCCGACAAGGTCTCCCTTTTTCTTTGGCTTGCCGAATTTCTGCGGGCGAAAATGCACGAGATCCATCTGCTTCTCATCCTGAATACGGAAAGCGATCCCCACAAAGGCCGATCGAGTTCCTTGGGGGGCGAGGATGTCCACTTCGATTTCACCGCTTTCAAGGGTCATGCCTTCGAGGCGTGCCAACGCGCCGCCCAGCAGGGCCTTGCGATCGCTGGCGATGATGCGCACGGCGGCCTTGCCGTTGAGGTCCACGACTTCGGCTTTGAAGCCGGGCGTGAGCGACCAACCCTTCCCGGACGGAATGGCCTTGAGGTCGGGCGTTACGGTGTCAGCGCCGTGCAAAACTGCGCTGGTGAGGGACAGAGCGTAGCAGATGGCCGCGAGCAGATGTTTCGATTTCATGGATGTGTTCTTCATGGGTGTAGTGATCTGCATTCGAGAATGACTTATCGATTCGGCTAGTTGAAAGTGCGCTTCTTCGCGAACAAAGTGAAACTCTACTGGATGCTAGTGGATTTCAAGCCTATTCTCCACAATTATTGATATCAGCAATTGACTCGACTCTACGGTGTCATTTTCCCGTGAGGCAACAGGTAGAAACTTGGCGGAAAAAGGCGGGAAGGCAACTTGCAGCCGTGCAGATCCCTGCTAGATTCGAGGATAACAATTGATAACAAAATCAAAACTATGACTGAAACCACCACCACTTGGCCTGACCTTGCCGCGTCGCTGTTCGAGAAACTGACTGGGCGCGGCGCCGAAATCACCTACGAGTTCAACAACCTCGAAGTTCATGTGCCCAGCGTCATGGGCCCTGACGCCAAACACGCCCACTGGAAGCTGAACGGCACCGTCAAGATTCGAACCCGAGAGAACGTGGCGAAGTGAATTCGTCTTTGGGCAAGTCCGGTGCTGTGCCCAGCCTCGAATGGGTTGCCGATCTAAGAATCGAATATGAGGGTCGCCCCGCGGCGGCGCTGCGTTCGGGCGGTGAGCGTTCTGTTTTGGCGATTGCCAATCTGTCCGCCTTCCGGAGTCTGCGCGGCTCCGCGGGCTGGGGAACGGGGTTGGGAGCGGAATGGCTGAAGCAAGTGTCTAACTGGCTCCCTGACAGCCTGGAGATCGAGTTGCACGGTGTTTTCATCGGTGTCTTCAAGCCTCGCGAGCCGCTGAATTGGGCAGCTAAAGCGGCGGGGCTCCCGTGGGGCAACCTTGTAACCGACAAGCTGGCGCTGTTGCGCGCCGCGCTCAAGGGCGGTTCGTAAACGGGCCGCGCCGGGGCCGGGTGCGGAGGTCGCCCTTCGCTGGGTTTAGTTCTCCGCTACTCAACCCCTGCAATACCAAATGGAAGACAAACCGTCAGAGCTCTATTTCATCGCCGGTGGCACCGGTGGCGTCGGGTCCGAAGTCGCCCGCCGCCTCCGCGCCACAGGCACCGACGTCATGCTCGCGGCGCGGAATCCAGCCCGACTGGAAGAGTGCATGGCCCGACTTGGGGCACGTGGGGTGGTCATGGACGCCACCGATCCGCAGGCCGTGGCCGATGCTTTTGCCACCGCACTGGGTGGCGGTGCCCGTCTGGCCGGCGTGGTCAATTGTGTGGGGACGATCCTGCTCAAGCCGGCCCACCTCACCAGCGATGAGGAATGGCACACAACGTTGCACACCAACCTGACCAGTTCCTTCCTCCTCATGCGGGAGGCGGCCCGGCGCATGATGCAGGCCGGCGGTGGCTCCGTGGTGTTCTGCTCCACCGTCGCGGCCGAGCGTGGGCTATGCAATCACGAAGCCATCGCTGCGGCCAAGGCAGGCGTGGAGGGTCTGGCACGAGCCGCGGCGTCCACCTACGCCCGCTACAAGATCCGGGTCAACTGCGTCGCGCCCGGGCTCGTCCGAACGCCCCTGAGCCAGGCGATCACGGGCAGCGAGGCGGCGCTCAAGGCCTCGGTGGCCCTGCACCCGCTCGGCCGCGTGGGTGAACCCGGGGACGTGGCTTCGGCCATCTGTTGGCTGCTGTCTCCCGAACAGAGCTGGGTCACCGGGCAAGTCCTCCATGTGGATGGCGGCATGTCCACGGTCCAACCGCGTTAGTCCTCTGATCCCATTCATACGCGCAACGGGTGTGGCTCATGGCGGATCAAGCGAAACATATTTTGGTGGTGGGCGCCGGTTTCGGCGGGCTGACGTTCTGCCAGGCCTTCCGCGATCCCCAAGCCACGGTGACTTTGGTGGATGCCCAAAACCATCACCTGTTTCAGCCTCTGCTTTACCAGGTGGCGTCCGCCGGATTGTCGGCACCCGAAATCGCCGAGCCGGTCCGTTCCATCCTCTCACGCCAGCGGCACGTCACCGTGCTGATGGACACGGTGACGGATTTCGATCTCGCCGCCCGCCGCGTTCATTGCCGGGATCACACGCTCAAATATGATTACCTCGTGGTCGCCCTCGGCGGGGTCACGTCCTACTTCGGCCATCCCGAATGGGCGGAGTTCGCGCCGGGGCTGAAGTCACTTGAGGACGCCCTCCGGATTCGGCGGGATGTACTGCTGGCCTTCGAACGGGCGGAGAACGAGCCTGACCCAGCGGTGCGGCAGCGGCTGATGACGATCGTGGTGGCAGGCGGCGGCCCCACGGGCGTCGAACTGGCGGGCGCCTTTGCCGAACTCGCCCGGCACGTGTTGCGGCGGGATTTCCGGCGCATCGATCCCGGCCAGGCGCGAGTGATTCTTGTCGAAGCCGGCCCGCGACTTCTGCCGCAGATGCCGGAAGCACTCTCCGCCAGCGCCCAGCGCCAACTTCAACGCGTTGGCGTGGAAATCCTCCTGCGAACCGCCGTTGACGACATCCGCCCCGGAGCCGTGCAACTCCAGGGAGGCCAGGACATTCTGGCGGAGAACATCATCTGGGCCGCCGGCGTGGCCGCCAACCCGCTATCGGCCCGATTGGGCGCGGAACGGGACCGTGCCGGTCGCGTCAAGGTGCTGCCGGACCTGAGTCTGCCCGGTCACCCGGAGGTCTTCTTGATCGGCGACTTGGCGGCCCTCATGGATGAACGAGGCAAGCCGGTGCCAGGCGTCTCGCCCGCGGCGATGCAAATGGCCCGCTACGTCGCGCGCGTGGTGCAACGCCACCTCGACGCGCCGGCGTCCACCCTGACGACGCGTCCGCCGTTCCGTTACCGCGACAAGGGAACGATGGCGACGATTGGGCGGTCGGCGGCCGTGGCGAAGATTGGGCGGCTGGAACTGGGCGGTTTTATCGCCTGGCTCGCCTGGCTCTTCGTGCATCTGATGTTCCTGATCGGATTCGACAACAAGCTGAAGGTGCTGGTGCAGTGGGCTTATTCGTATCTCACCTACAAGCGCGGAGCGCGGATCATTATCCGGGGCTCCGATACCCTCAACGGGACCAAGGCGCCGAATCTTCCGGGGTGAACCAAGTGGCTGCGACTCCAGACGACCGCCGGACGGCAAGCCCCAGTTCCCGGCACGCGGTGAGGCGTTGCGGCAAGGGCTGTAGTACGCGTAAGATCGAGCGCATCACGGCGGACAAGCAATGACCTGCAAGCGACGAAAATGGAACTCCAACGCAAACTCGAAATCCTGGCCGATGCCGCGAAATATGATGCCTCCTGCTCAAGCAGCGGCGCGGCGCGGAAGGATTCGCGCGGCAGCAAGGGCGTGGGGTCCACGGGCGGCGCGGGGATTTGCCATTCGTATGCGCCGGATGGCCGGTGCATTTCGTTGCTGAAGGTGCTGCTCACGAATGCCTGCATCTACGACTGCCACTACTGCATCAATCGCCGCTCCAGCAATGTGCAGCGCGCCCGCTTCACGCCGGACGAGGTGGTGAAGCTCACACTCGATTTTTACAAGCGGAACTACATCGAAGGTCTCTTTCTCAGCAGCGGCATCATCCAGAGCGCCGATTACACGATGGAACTGGTCATCGCTGTCGCCCGCAAGCTGCGCGAGGAGCATCATTTTCGCGGCTACATCCACCTGAAGACCATCCCGGAGGCTTCGCCCGCGCTCATCGAACTCGCGGGCAGATATGCGGACCGCATCAGCATCAACATCGAGCTGCCCACGCAGTCGGGGCTCGATGCGCTGGCGCCGGAAAAAAACCTCGCACGGACACAGGAAGCCATGGGTCGCATTCGCGGTAAGATAGATGAGCGTTTTGCGGAAAAGCGAAAGCCCGATGCGCCCAAGCCGCCGCCTTTTGCCACGGGACAAAGCACGCAGATGCTCGTCGGCGCGGATGCATCGAGTGACGCGACCATTCTTCAGCGGGCGGATGTGCTCTACGGCACTTACCGGCTGCGGCGCGTGTATTACTCGGGCTTCAGCCCCATCCCCGAGCCGTCGAAGCTGCTGCCCATCAAACCGCCGCCGCTGATCCGCGAGCACCGGCTCTACCAAGCGGACTGGCTGCTGCGCTTTTATGAGTTCAAAGTCGGCGAACTGACCACCGCCAATGCGCCAAATCTCGACCTCGCGCTTGACCCGAAGCTCGCCTGGGCACTGCGCAATCGCGCGAGCTTTCCCGCCGACGTGAACCGCGCGACGCGCGAAATCCTCCTGCGCGTGCCGGGCCTCGGCGTGCGCAATGTGGACCGCATCCTCGCCGCCCGCCGATACACGCGATTGCGACTGGCTGACTTGCTGCGGCTGCGCGTGCCGATTAAAAAGGTGCTGCCCTTCATCATCACCGGCGACCATACGCCAGCGCAGCTCGGCCTCGATGGAGACGACTTGCGTGCGCGATTCCTCCCACCGCCAAAGCAGATGGACTTGGATTTCAGCGCTCCGCAATCCACTCCGGCGGACATCATTTCCGTCCGCAACGGCGAGCTTTAGCGATGAACTCTGTCCTTATCGAACCGACGTTTGAAGCCTGGCGCGATCAGGCCCGCGCCCTTCTCACAGCGGGCACGCATCCCGACGAGGTGCTTTGGTGCGAGCACGGTGCGGAGGCCGGCCTCTTTCCCGCGAGCAAGGCCGTCGCTCCCGCCTCCGGGCCTGCGCCGAAAGTCTCTGCCGCATTTTTGGAAATCGCGCGCACCGCCGCCGCGCACACGGAGCCGCAGCCCTGGGCCGCTCTGTATCGTGTGGTCTGGCGGCTCACCCACGGCGGCGAGCGGCATCTTCTTTCCATCCCCACCGACCGCGACGTGCGCACCGTGCAGGAATGGTGCAAGGCCGTCGGACGCGACATCCACAAGATGCATGCGTTCGTGCGCTTCCGCCTCGTCGGCACGGACGAGGCCAAGGGCCGCGAGCAATTTGTCGCGTGGTTCGAGCCCGAGCATCGCATCGTGCGGCTGGCCGCGCCGTTCTTTCAAAAGCGGTTCGCAGGCATGGATTGGTCCATCCTCACGCCGCATGAGTGCGTCCACTGGGATGGCGCGGCGCTCCACTTCACGCCCGGCGTCCCGCGCAGCGCCGCACCCGACGAAGACGCGCTTGAAGAACTGTGGCGCACTTACTTCCGCAGCATCTTCAATCCCGCGCGGCTCAAGGTAAAAGCCATGCAGGCCGAGATGCCGAAGAAGTATTGGAAGAACCTGCCCGAGGCGGAACTCATCCCCGAACTCATCGCCAGCAGCGGAAAGCGCGTGGTGCGCATGCTGGAAACCGAAAAGCGCCCCGCAAAGCCCGCGCCCAAAAATGCGTATCTCGAAAAACTGCGCCGGCTGAACGGCCACGACGAACCCGCGAAATGAAAGGCGTGAAAAAACAGAATCTGCCGGAGAAAGTGTGCGTCACCTGCGGCCGGCCTTTCGCATGGCGGAAAAAATGGGAGCGCGACTGGCCGGCGGTGAAGTATTGCAGCGACCGCTGCCGCCTGAACAAGCCGGCTGGGAAACCCAAAGCAAAGCAGGTCCATGACTGACGCTCGTATGTCCACGCCGCTGACTCGCCGCGACGCGCTGGCCGCGTGGGCGGAGTTCCTGCCCACGGTGGGGTCCTACGCTCACCGTCGGAATCATGTGGAGCCGCTCCATCGCAACGTCTCGCGCCTCAGCGCCGCACTGCGCTACCGGTTGCTGCTGGAGGATGAAGTGGTGGGCGACACGCTGCGGCATCATGAGTTCAGCGTGGCGGAAAAATGGCTGCAAGAGATCTGCTGGCGTCGGTATTGGAAGGGCTGGCTGGAGCTGCGGCCGGACGTATGGACGAATTGCCGTCGGCGGGTGCGCGAGCTAACTGAGACTTTGCCCGATGCGGTAATGCAACGCGTGCGAGCCGTGGCGGCCGGCGAGAGCGGCGTGGCCTGCATGGATGCCATCGCGCGTGAATTGGTCGCCACCGGCTATCTTCACAAACACACCCGCATGTGGTGGGCTAGCTTTTGGATTCACGTCGAGCGCCTGACTTGGGAGCTAGGCGCGGACTGGTGCTTCCGCCACCTGCTCGACGCCGACCCAGCCAGCAATACGCTCTCGTGGCGATGGGTGGCCGGATTGCAGACTCAGGGGAAGACCTACCTGGTCAGAAAGTCAAACATCGAAGAATACGCGTCCGGCTTGCTGCAGCGAGATGACGCTGGCAGCGACCGGCTCGCGGATGGAGCGGTGGCACCGGTGGTCGCGACCGTTGGTCCCGTGGCCGGCCTTATGCCGCGTCTCCGCCAACTCCTCACCGCTCAAGGTATCAAGCTCACGCTCGTCCGTCGGGCCTCCGATGCCCATGCCTTCTCATTGGGAGGCGCAGGTTTCCTTCCTTTCTGGGAAAAGATGAGCCATCACTTGAACCAGCAAAGCAGCCTCTCACGAGCACGTTGAACCAAGAATTTATGCGTCATCTCATTCTCATCCTCGGCGACCAACTTGATGCGGAGTCCGCAGCGTTCGATGGATTCGATGCCAAGCGCGACGCGGTGTGGATGGCGGAGGTCGCGCACGAGAGCACGAAGGTGTGGAGCACGAAGCCGCGCATCGCGGTCTTTCTCGCGGCGATGCGGCACTTTCGCGACGCACTGCGCGAGCGCGGCTGGAACGTATTCTACCGTGAACTCACGAATGACGCCGCCGTGTGGCGCGGGGCTGATGGACGTGCGAAGCCGGCGAAGGGCGAGACGTTTACCGCGGCGCTGCGGGAGTCGCTCGCGAGTCTGAAGCCCGAGCGCGTGGTGATGGTGAAGCCGGGGGAATGGAGCGTGCGCGAAGAAATCCGTGGAGTGATGGAGGCGGCGGCGCTGCCGCTGGAGATGCGCGAGGACCGGCACTTCCTGTGCAGCCGCACGGAGTTTGCGGCTCACGCGGAGGGACGGAAGCAACTGCGGATGGAATATTTCTACCGTGAGATGCGGAAGCGCCACGCGGTGCTGATGGATGACGGCAAGCCGACGGGTGGCGACTGGAACTTCGACAGCGAGAATCGCAAGAGCTTCGGCAAGGACGGGCCGCCGCTGCACAAAGCGCCACGCACTTTTCCGCCGGATGAAATTACGCGCGGTGTCATCGCGATGATGAATGCGCGTTTTGCCGCGCATCCCGGTGACCTTTCGCAGTTCGATTGGCCCGTGACGGCGGCGGATGCGGCGCTGGCGCTGAAGGATTTCATCGCGCATCGGCTCGCGGAGTTCGGGGACTGGGAGGATGCGATGTGGACCGCGGAGCCGTGGCTTTTTCACAGCCGCCTGAGCGCCGCAATGAATCTCAAGCTGCTTCATCCGCGCACCGTCATCGCCGCGGCGGAGAAGGCGTATCGCGACGGTCGCGCGCCGCTCGCGAGCGTCGAGGGATTCATTCGGCAAATCCTCGGCTGGCGCGAATACGTGCGCGGCAGCTACGGGCACTTCATGCCCGGCTACGTGGAGATGAATGCGCTGGGCGCGGACCAGCCGCTGCCGACGTTTTACTGGACCGGCGACACCGAGATGGCCTGTCTGCGCGACGCCCTCGGTCAGACTTTGCGGCTCGGCTACGCGCACCACATTCAGCGGCTCATGGTCACGGGCCTGTATGCGCTCATGCTCGGTGTGCGGCCGCGCGAGGTTCACGAATGGTATCTCGCCGTGTATGTTGATGCCGTCGAGTGGGTGGAACTGCCGAACACGCTCGGCATGTCGCAGCACGGCGACGGCGGCATCATGGCCAGCAAGCCCTACGTGGCCACGGGCAAATACATCCAGCGCATGTCGAACTACTGCGCCGGCTGCCGCTTCGATCCCGCCGAGGCGACCGGTCCGAAGGCGTGCCCGTTCACCACCCTTTATTGGGACTTCCTGCTCCAGCACGAGCCGATGCTGCGCAAGAACCAGCGCATGGCCATGCAGGTGCGCAACCTTGCCCGACTCGACGAAGCACGGCGCGAGGCGATTCAGAAACAGGCCGCGAAAATCCGCGCTGAGAGCGCCAAGTCATGACCTATGAGCGACGAAACCTTCATCTTGACCACACGTATTGAGCGACCGGCAGCCGCGGTCTTCGCCTGGCATGAGCGACCGGGCGCGCTGGCACGGCTCACGCCCCCGTGGGAACGCGTGGAACTGCTCGCCAGCAGCGGCGGAATCCGCGACGGCGCGCAGGTAAGGATCCGCAGCAAAGTGGGCCTGTTTTGGTCCACGTGGGATGTCGAGCATTGCGACTATCGCGAGGGTCGGCAGTTCCGCGATGTGCTGCGGAACGGGCCGTTCGCGAAATGGGAGCATTTGCACGAGGTCCAATCGGTCGGTCAGGACGCCTGCCTGCTCACTGACACCATCACCTATCGGCTGCCCCTGGGCTCGCTCGGGCGCCTCGTGGCTGGGGCGTTCACCCGGAGGAAACTGGCCCAAATGTTCGCCTGGCGACACGCGACGACGAAGGCCGACCTCGAGTCGGTGGCTCGCTACGGAGCGGTGCCCCGGCAGCGGATCCTGGTGTCGGGCGCGTCGGGCTTGATCGGACGGACATTGGTGCCCTTCCTGAAAACGCAAGGGCACGAGGTTCTCCGCCTGGTGCGCGGCAAGGCTGTCGGTGCGGACGAGGTTGCCTGGAATCCAGCCCGAGGCGAACTTGACGCAGCGCGGATCGAAGGCGTGGACGGGGTGATCCACCTGTCCGGCGAGAATGTCGGCGCGGGTCGCTGGACGGCTGCACGCAAGGAAGCAATCTTGCAGAGTCGGGTGGACTCGACGCGGACGCTGGTGGAGGCGCTCTCGCAACTGACACGCAAACCGGAGGTTTTGGTGAGCGCGACGGCGGTGGGCTATTACGGAGCTCGCGGCGACGAAGTGCTCACCGAGGCCAGCGGCATCGGCCGCGGGTTTCTGCCGGAAGTCTGCCTCGCTTGGGAAACCCGTGCCGAGGACGCGACGCGCCTGGGGGTTCGCACCGCGCGGATGCGCCTGGGCGTCGTGCTGTCGCCGGCGGGTGGCGCGCTGGCCAAAGTGCTGCCGCTGTTTCGCGCCGGCCTGGGCGGCCGTTTGGGCAACGGCCGCCAGTGGATGAGTTGGGTGAGCGTGGAGGACGCGGTGGGTGCGCTCTACCACGCGCTGCTCGACGCCCGCTGCTCCGGCCCGATCAACGTGACAGCGCCGGAACCGGTGACGAATGCACAGTTCACCGCAGCCCTGGGCCGGGTCTTGAGTCGCCCCACGCTCCTGCCGGTGCCGTCGTTGGCGCTACGAGCCGTGTTTGGGCCGATGGCCGAGGGGACGATCTTGGGCAGCGCTCGCGTGGAACCGAAACGACTGCGCGAGACCGGTTACGTCTTCCGGCAGCCGACACTGGAGGCGGCCCTGCGGCATGTGTTGGGCAGAAAGAGATGAGAAACCTGGATCAAGCTCAGGCCGGGGGCGTGTCTTGCGGCGCGCCTGCGGGCACGTAAACGAGGACGGTGGCCAGGAACGCCGCGGTCAACGCGCAGGGCATTTGCGTGCGCACGCAGGCCATCACGTCACAATCGCTGCTGAAGGCCGAGACTATCGTCGTGTCGCTGATGGGCGAGCAATGATCGCCAAACTCGACGCCGGACAGCGCCCCGTAGCCCATGGTGACGAATCCCTGGAGAATCGGACACCCCCTGGTACAGTCACAGTCATCACGCGTCCAGCGAAGGGGGGACTCGGGGGACTCGGTTAGCGTTCTCTGGCACGGGCCGGTCGGCCGGCTGCCAGCCCCAAAGAGGCTGCGCCTCGATCAGTAGCTCATGCGGTCCAGTTTAACCTTGCCCCGGAAAATCCAGTAGATGCTCACCGTGTAAGCCAGCACGATCGGCACGCCAATGATGGCAATCGTGAGCATGATGCCCAGCGTCTTGGTGGAGGAGGCCGCGTTGTAAATGGTCAGGCTGTGAGCGAACTCCGGGTTGCTCAGCACGAGATTCGGAAACATCTCCAGGCCGAATAGCCCCATCAGCGCCATCATCGCCACGCACGAGGAAACGAAGGCCCGCCCGTCGCGACCGTGGTGGATTTCGCGCGGGATGTTGGCGATGGCGAGCATGTTGACCAGCGCCACGCTGAAGAGCCACGGGTTCGCCCGCACGCGCGCGGCCATGTGCGGCACATAAAGCAGAGTTGCCATGGTCGTCACGGCGTAACAGATAATGAAGAAGATCATGCAGTTTTTGATCCAGCCGCGGAGTTGGGCGTGCAGTTCGCCTTCGGTCTTCATCACGGCGTAAATCGCGCCGTGCATCATGAAGAGCGCCACGGTGGTGACACCCACCAGCAGCGGATACGGGCGCAGCAGATCCAGGAACGTGCCGGCGAATTCGCCGCGTTCGTCAATGGGCACTCCCCACGCGATATTGCCCATCGCAATGCCAATGAGCAGGCTCGACAGGATGCTGCCGCCCGCAAAACCCACATCCCACATCTGCCGCCACCAGCCCATCGGCTGCTTGCTGCGGAACTCGATGGCGACCGCGCGGAAGATGAGCGCCACGAGCAACAGCACGAACGCAAAGTAAAACCCCGAGAACACGGTGGCATAGACGTTCGGAAACGCGGCGAACAACGCGCCGCCGCCGGTCACGAGCCAAACCTCATTGCCGTCCCACACCGGCCCGATGGCGTTGAGCATCAGGCGGCGGTGTTCGTCCTTCTTGGTGAACAGATGCAGCGCGCCGACGCCCAGGTCGAAGCCGTCGAGCATGGCGTAGCCCGTAAACAACACACCGATGAGGATGAACCAAGTGGTGTTAAGATCGAGGTGGCCGAAGTTCATGGTGGGAAGGACATTCGGGTTTAAGCCTTGAAGGGTAACGCCAGTTTCCCCGTCGGCGTCAGGTCCGCGTCGTCAGGACCATGTTGTATTTTGTCGTTGAGCAGATAGACGAACACGGCGAAGAGCAGCAGATAGATCACCGTGAACAGGATCAATGACCCCAGCACGGCTTCCGCCTTGACCACCGCCGACAAGCCCGCCGAGGTGCGCATCAGACCATAAACAATCCACGGCTGCCGGCCCACTTCGGCGGCAAACCAGCCCCATTGGTTGGCCAGTTGCGGGCCGAGCACGGACAACACCAGCAGCCAGAGCATCCAGCGCTTCTCGAAGAGCGATCCGCGCCAGAAGTAGAGAAAACCCAACGCCGCCATCGCGATCATGCCGAAGCCAATGGCGACCATTCCGTGGTAAAGCTGGAAGGGGAAGTTCACCGGGGGACGATCCTCGGGCTTGAATTCGCGCAAGCCCAGCACCGGTTTGTTCGCGTCGCCATGCGTCAGCCAGCTCAGCAGGCCGGGGATGGCCAGGCCGCCCCGGATGGTTTCGCTGTTCTCGTCCACCCAGCCGAACAGCGTCAACGGTGCGTTGGTCGTGGTGTCGTACAGCCCCTCGAACGCCGCCAATTTGGCGGGCTGGTTCTTGGCCACACCCACCGCGCTGTCGTGTCCGCTGACAAGCTGCAGCAGCGACGCGATCAAACTCACCACCAATCCGACCCGCAACGACGCCCGCGCAAAGCTCAGATGCCGTTGCTTGAGCAGGTACCACGCGCTGACGCTGACGACCAGGAACGCGCCCGCCTGCCACGCGCCGCACAAGGTGTGGAACAGCCGGTCCATCGAGGATGGGTTGAATACCATCGCCCAGAAGTCCGTGATCTCGGCGCGGGCTTTGATCCCCTCGCCCACGATGTGAAAGCCGGCGGGCGTCTGCATCCACGAGTTCGCGACAACAATCCAGATCGCACTGAAGTGCGCGCCCAGACAGACCATGCAGGTGGCAAAGAAATGCAGCTTCCGCCCGACCTTGTCCCAGCCGAACAGCAGGATCGCCAGGAAGCCCGATTCGAGGAAGAAAGCGAAGATGCCTTCCGCCGCGAGCGCGCTGCCGAACACGTCGCCCACATACCGCGAGTAGCTCGCCCAGTTCGTGCCGAACTCAAACTCCATCACGATGCCCGTCGCCACGCCGATCGCGAAGGTCAGCGCGAAGATGCGCGTCCAGAACCGCGCCAACTGGTGGTAGAGCGGGTTCTTCGTCTTGAGCCAGAGCGCCTCGAAAATCACCAGCATCACCCCCAGCCCGATGCTCAGCGGCGGGTAGATGTAGTGGAACGAAATCGTCGCGGCGAACTGGATGCGCGATAGCGTCAGGACATCCATACGAGTGACAAGTTGCAGGAAGTGCGCAGCCCGGTCAACCCTTCACGTTCCGACACCCTTCACGTACTCACCCGGAATGGCCAGGCTCAGAGCCTCTTCACGAGTTCGGACTTGGGGAAATGGACCTTCGGGGCGACCGCATGCTATCAGTTTTAGGGGGCTGCTGGGGATGGACCGGGTGGAAGCCATGAGGCCTGCCCGGACAAGCCTTCATGGGTTTTGGCGGTTAGCGGTCTGCGGCTACTCGGTCGAGGGCGGTGCGGAGTATCCAGGCTTGCTTGCGGGCGGACTTTTCCTCCCGGAGTTCCGTGAGGGCCTGGGTCAGGGTTTGGCGGGAGGCCGGGGTCACGTCGGGAATGAGGCGGAGAGCTTCGCAGGCGATTTCATAGACGGCGGCACAGGCGGCAGGATCGCCATTGTTGAACAACGGCACGCCGCGTTCGATCGCACGCTCGATCAAACCCAACGCCGACAGCGGCGCGGCGGTGGGTTTGCCTGGCAGCAGGACTTGGTCGAGGACATGGATGATGCCGTTCGACGCGGCAAGGTCGGCCTTGAGCAGGGAGGCGGAACCCACCCGCACGCGGCCGTCCTCGAATCGGACGCTGATTTTCGAGCCTTGCAACGTGGTGGCCTCACCGGCCGCCAAGGCTTGGGCCAAGGTCACCTTGCCGGCGAGTACGTGGTTTTTCAGAATCGCCACGAGGGTGGCCCGGTTCTCTGGTTTCAAGAGCGACTCGACGGTCCCGGCTGGCAGTTTGGCGAACGCCTCGTCGGTGGGCGCGAGCACGGTGAAGGGCCCCTCGCCCGAGAGGACGCCGACCAGATCGGCGGCGGTGGCGGCGGCCAGCAAGGTCTTGAAGCTGCCAGCGGCGGTGGCGACGTCCACCAGCGTGTTTCCTTTAGGCGCGGTGGCCTCGGGGGACTTCGCGGCGGGCGGTTGGTCATCGGTCGCAATCACCGACTCGATTTCGAGTTTGAAGGGGCCGGCCTTCTTATCGGCCAGGGTGAAGCCGATGGAATCCACGTTGGCCGGGTTCACCGCCTTGAACGGGAGCTCGCGCCCGAAGGCCTGAGGCTTGAATTCCTTGAGCGCAATCCGGGTTTCCTGCCACTGCCCGGCCGAGGTGGGGAGGTCGGCCCGGTAGGAGCTGGCACCCATTTGGCCAGCCACCCGCAGTTCGATCGAATACGTCCGGCCGTCGCCCCGCGCCTTGACGACCATGGCGGAACTGCGGGATAGCCCGAGCGGTCGTGGCTCGGTGCGGATCGAGGCAAAGCCGCCGTTGTTTTCCAGTGAAAGCTCGCCGCTGAAGAGCAAGGTGCCTTGTTCTGTCCGGCTGACCCCGCCCTTGGAAACCCCGCCCATGACCCCGTCGTTAACGGAGTTCCAGGCTTTTACGGCATCATCGGTGGCGAAGGAGGCCAAGACTTTTTCCGCAGCGGAAGCGGGGATTTGCATCAAGAAGATGGCGGCGGCGGCGGTGAGTATGCAATTTTTCATCGGGGTTCTTGTTGTGTTTGACCCGAAATATATTACTCAAATATTCGACAATGCAAGATTAGTCACCTGCGGAGCGGCAAAAGCCATTATTTACACAAACATTTGACAGAGCGCAGAACTAAGAGAACTATTTATTAAGTTCACCAGCCGAATGCCGGCGGTTGAACTGGAAAACAACTAAATCACGCAATAAAAAAACAATTACACAAAATGAAAACAACACGTATCCTGGCCCTGGCTGCCCTTTTGACCTCGACCCTGGCACTGCCAATAGCTCAAGCGGCCGACAAGCCGGGTGACATCGTGGCAGTTGCCTCTGGCGCGGGGAGTTTCAAAACTCTGGTTACAGCGATCAAAGCCGCAGGTTTGGTGGAAACGCTTCAAGGCAAGGGGCCGTTCACGGTCTTCGCTCCCACCGACGAGGCGTTCGCCAAGCTGCCGGCAGGCACGGTCGAGGATCTGCTCAAGCCTGAAAACAAGGAGAAGCTCGTCGCCATCCTGACCTACCACGTCGTGCCCGGAAAGGTCATGGCGGCGGATGTGAAAACCATGAAGGCCAAGACCGTCAACGGGAAGGATCTGAGCATCAAGGTTGAAGACGGCAACGTCACGGTGGACAACGCCAAGGTCATCAAGACCGACGTGGCCGCCAAAAACGGCGTCATTCACGTCATCGACACGGTTGTGTTGCCCAAGTGAATGAATCGCAATGGTGAGGCGGGGGGCTCATACCTTCCGCCTTTTGCTTTATTCTACTTCGCGCCATTCGCGTAAACGCCGCGCTCCAAGCCAGTTTGCGTTCGGGAAACCCTCAAGATGCACACACGTGACGTCGTTAACCAAGACATCCAGTGCGGAGTAACCAGGGGGAGCCCGTCCCGCCCGTCAACAAAGCCGGACTCGAACTTGGGAGAGTCGCGGGCGATTCGCGCGGGAGTCGTTTGCGCTTGCTCAGCCGCGGCTGCTGCCTACGATGACGCTAGAATCAACGATGAACGCGACGACGGCAACGAGTGTAACGGATGAGGAGTGTGAAGAGACCGATCTGGCCAAGCGAATCGGGCGTTTGGTTCGTGGACAGCCCTACGGCGTGTTATGCACGCAGAGCGACTCGCAGCCGTACGGGTCGCTGGTCGCGCTGGCGGCGGCGGACGACTTGTCGGCGCTGGTGTTCTCGACGCCGATCAGGGCGAATTCACAGCGGATCATAAGTCAGCGACGCGCAACGATTTGTGACAAAGGAGCGGACAAGCTGGCCAAAACGTTATAGGCTGGCGGCATGTCCAAAGCCAGTGTTTATTCGGATGCAACGCAACAGCAGGTC
>JBBQYD010000016.1:0-23958 GCA_038209025.1 Verrucomicrobiota bacterium
CCTGCTCCCGACGGCGATTCAGGATCCGCTTGAGATTGATTTGATCGCTGCTGTGCTCCGGCAGTTCCGTGGCGCCGCGGATGGCGAGCTGGGCAAACTCAACCCCGCCGTTCGCGGGCGGCGCCAGCCGGTAAAAGGCGCGCTTCCCCTCCCGCCGCGATTGCACCAGGCCGGAATCCAGGAGGAGACCCAGATGCGTCGAAATCCGGGACTGCCCCATGCGGGTGATCTCCTGGAGTTCATTGACCGATAGCTCGTCCTTCTCGAGCAGCGCCATAATGCGCAGCCGCGTGGGGTCCGAAAGCGCCCGCAGATATCGCAAGGTGGATGACATTGCTGGCGCGATGTTAATGGTTTCGCACCGCAGCGTCATCTGTGAAGTTTCAAGGCGGGAGCGCGGTTACCCCAGGGTCTGGCCGCGGATGAATTTGGGCATTATCCGGTAGTCCTCCAGGCGGCGGGTGCCGCGGACCATGTCCATGACGAGGCGGGAGGCGTTGGCGGCGAAGACTTTGGGGTTTTGGGAATACCGGGCGACGGTGGGTACGATGGCGTCGAGGTAGGTGTCGTGCTCGCGAGAGATGAGGGCGACCTGGCCGGGCACGGCGACGCCGCTGCTGAGCAGTCGCACGAGGACGCTCAAAAAGTGGCGCGCCCGGGAGACGAGGAAAGCGCTGGGACGATTGGGGCGCGACATGAGGCTATCGACCCGGGCGCAGATGCCGGCGGGGGTGCTGTCGTGTTCCACCAGGGTGCCATGAACACCAGTGGCGGCTTTGGCGGAGACGGCTTCGAGGAACCCGGCTTTGGTGCGGGCGTCCCCGGCGCCACCGGGTTGCGGGTTCAGCAGGACGAGTTCCTTGTGGCCCCGAGCGACGAACTGGTTGACCGCATGCAGACATACGGCGTTGTAATCCAGATCCACAGAGGGGAGTTCCACGGCCTCGAACCGGGAGCCGACGACGACGCAAGGCAGTTGGCGCGCGGCAAACCAGCGCTGCATCGGTTCGGTGGAGTGGAGCAGGACCCAGCCGGCGGGATGCAGGGTGCGGGCCAGACTATCGATGGCTTGCGGGCGGCGGGCGCGATATACGGCGCGGTTGGCGTGGGTCTCGAGTTGATAGCCCTCTTCCGCCAGGTGCTCTCGGAGGCGGTCGATCAGGAACACCACAAAAGGGTTGAGCGATTGGAGGGGTTCCGGAACCAGCAACACCACCCGGGTCCCGCCCGGGGTGTTGCTGAGGGTGGCATGGCGCACGATCTCCCGGCGGAAACCGCTTTTACATCGCACCAGGCCTTCCCGGCGCAGACGTTCCAAGGCGGTGCGAATCGTCTTGCGGCCCACATGGAGTTGCGCGGCCAGCGCGTGCTCGCCCGGCAGCCACCCGACCCAGCGCCCGGCGTCGATCCCCTCACGGAGAATCGAGGCGGTCTGCGCGACCAGCGAAACCTTGATGGGTAACCGGTGCATCATAGCCGTTTCCTGCCGGTTTATTCTGGCAACGTCCGGGAGAAGAAATCCAGCCAATTGCGGAAGAAGATGCCATCAATGTCGTCAGCCGAGTAGCCGCGCGCGGCAAGGATGGATTCGAGTTGGTGGAGATCGGTGTAGGTGTCCAGATCGTGCGGGGTCTGTTCAGTCCCAAAGCCGCCATCGAGGTCGGTGCCCAGGGCGCAGTGCCGCGCGGAGCCGACCAACTGGCAGATATGGTCGAGGTGGTCCGCAGCCGCCGCGATGCCCACAACGAGAGTGCTGGTTTCACCGCGTTTCCAGCCGGGATAGAGCATCCAGGAGTCGAAAGCGGTGCCGATCACCGCGTTGCGTTGGGCCAACCGTTTGATCTGTTCATCGGTGAGTTGGCGGTCACCAGGCACCAGGGCACGGCAGTTATGGTGGCTGGCGAGCAGCGGCCCGGAATAGACCTCCAGGGCGTGGAAGAATGACTGGTCGGAAAGATGGGTTACATCCAGGATCATGCCGGTGGCCATGAACTCTTTGAGCAGGCCGACGCCGCCCTCGGTGAGGGGGCCATCGGTGGCGGTGCCGCAGGCATATTGGCTGCGGCGATAGTGGACCGGGCCCACCACTCGCAAGCCATCGTCCCACCACGCGTTCACCTGGGCCGGGTTCAGTATGGAGTCCGCCCCCTCCATGGCGAGGATGATCCCCAGTGGAGCGGTGTCCGGCGATTGGTTCCAGGCCCGCCAATGGGCGCTCAACTCGGCGCGCGTGCGGATGAAACGGAGGTGACCCTCCCGCTCCAGTAATCGGTAATAGGCGAGTTGCCCTTGCGCGTGCGCAAAGCAAATGGGCTGGGTCGCGTAATCGAGATCCGTGCGCTTGACGCCCGGGCGGGCGGGGAGGTCCGGACCGCTGCGGCCCATGAGCGTGGCGAGGCACACGGCAACGTTGCCGCGGCGCAGTTCTGGGAGTGAGAGAGTGTTCCGGCCCCGGGACAGCTCATCGGCCATCCCGGCTTCAGATTGGCGCAGGTGGGCGACACTCCGCAGCAGGTCGCGATTGAAATAGAGGGCGTTCCAGGCAAGGTCGAGGTGAGAATCAATGATCGGTCGCATAGGTTATGTTTGAGGTAACGGCTCAAGCCGGGCCAGGAGCGATATCGATCCCTGGCAGACTTCCAACGTCTCGTGGTCGATTTTCAGACGCATGGGTTTAGGTTTAGGAACTGGAAAGCGGCGGCGCGGGCGCTGGCCTCACCATGAACAGGAGCACCGCACAGACCAGCAAACTGCCGGCGGCAAATTGGAACAGGAGGCTGAGGTTCACATGGGCGTCGCGCAGCGCGCCCCCGGCATAGATGGTTAATCCCCCAATGACGCAGCTAAACAGGTTCAAAATCCCGTAGCCGGTGGCGCGGTAGCGCGGGTCGGAAACCATGCAGAGGATCGGCATCATGTTGGCGTCGGTAAAGGCGCGGGCTAACCCGTAGAGGATCAGGCCGGCAATGGCGAGCGGGAGGACCCCGGTGATGGCGGCGAGGAACACACCAGGGCCGGCAAAGCAAAGACCGATGACCGGGACCAGGATGCGTCCGCGCGGGTGGGTCCGGCTCCAGCGATCCGCCCAGGCGCCGCCGATCAGCACGCCGAAAAGGGAGGCGGCTTGGAGATAGCCCGTGGCTGAAAATCCAGCCACCCCCTGGGTAAGCTTGAAATGCTCGCCCAGGTAAGTCGGCATCCACCCCACGATTGCCCAGCCGGCAATGCCGATTAATCCCCAGTAGCTCAGAATCAGCAGAAAAGCGCCCCGGCTGAACAGGCTGACAATAGCCTTCGGAAAGCTGACCTGTTCCTTACGTTCCGCCGGCCGCGTGGGGGAATCATTCTCCCGGGGAGCGTCGCGCAGCACAAACATCAAAAAGAGGGCGTACCCAATGCCGACGAGGCCGAAGAGTTTGAAGGCATAACCCCAATCGTGACGCTCCGCGAGCCACCCGCCGATGCCCCCGAGGCCCGAGCCGAGCATGATCCCGCTCATGTGAACGCCAGTGGCGAACGACCGGGTGGGGCCGCGGTGATAATCGGCAATCAACGCCAGCCCGGCGGGGATGTAACAGGCCTCGCTGATGCCCATGAGCGCCCGCGCGGCGAGCAGTTGCTCGAACGTCCGGGCATGACCGGTGAGCCAGGTTGTGGCCGACCAGACAAGGAGGCTCACCAGCACCACCCGACTACGGCTGAACCGGTCTGCCAGGAACCCGCCGAAGGGACTTAGCAATCCGTAAACCCAGAGAAACACCGAGGTTAGCAACCCGAACTGCGCCTCGGTCATGGGAATCGCCTCGACCAGCGAACCGCGCATGGTGGTGATCATGACGCGGTCCAGGTAGTTGAGCAGCGCCACAAACCAGAGCAGCGCGACCATCAGCCACGCGCGCGCCATCGGGTTGGAGGCAAACCTCATAAGCCCAGAAAAAGGAGCCCGCTGGCGGCGCCGATGCGCGCGTCGGGTTCACTGCTGCTGAGCAGTTGCCGCAAGGCGCAGGCGGAGGATCTGACGTGTTTTTTCCCCAAGGCGATGGCCGCTTCGAGTTGTTCGCCCGGCTTGCCGACGGCGAGCGTCGCGGTCAACCGGCTCCGAGCCTGGGCGGCGGCGGCGGCTTCCTCCGGAAACTGGTTCAGCACCGCCACCGCAAGAAAAACTTGGGCCGGCGAATCAGCGGGTTCGGCCGGCAATCGGCTTTCAAGGCGCCTCAGGGTGTCCGCGGACACCGCTGGCAATCGGCTTAGAGCAAAAGCTGCGCGCAGGCGGGCGGCAGGATCGCTCGCGGAGAGCAACTCTGAGATTCGCATTTCTTCGCGATCGCGCTCGTGCTGATCTCCGGAAAGCACCAGGAGCCAGCGCAGGAAAGGCTGAATCGCGGGTTCAGCGCAGGCCAGCCAGGCCTCAATGGCCGGACGATCCTCGGGATTACTCACGCCGAGCTTCGCCATGGTTTCGGCGGCGTGCAACCGGTCTGGAGCCTGGGGATCGAGCATCACCTGCCGGATTTGCCCGCAAATCCGTTCACGCTCAGCAGGGGTTTCCGCCGCGCGGGCCATCACCCGCCAGACTCCAATCCGAAGGGGTGGCGGGGTGGTGTCCACCCAGGGTGCAAAAACCGGGGCGGCAAGCTGAGCCTGGTGGTGGTCCAGCAGCGCCTCAGCGGCATGGACGCGCACCCAACCGGTGGTGCTGCACATCTCCTGCCGCAGGAGGCTCACAAGCTCGTCATGCGAACCAGCTCTGGGAGTGCTACAACCCGTCGTTAGGGTCACGCCCGCCACCGCCAGACAAAGGTAACTCAGATTGATGTCCACAGTTTTGTTGATGATCAGTTTATCTTGGCACCGGGGCTTTTCGCACGTGTACCCCGGATGGGGCGGGACCCAGGGTTTCACCCGGGCTTATACTCAAGGGCATGAGGATTTCCGTCTGGTCGTTGAGCGGCAGCTCGCCAGACCCCATTTGGTTCAAGAGCTTCACCGCGATGCGCCCCAGTTCCTCCTCGTCCACCGCCACTGACGTGAGCCGGCGGGCCAGGGCGCCCTCTCGCCATGTGCCCCCGAAGCCGACCAAAGATATCTCGTGCGGCACGCGGATCCCCATTCTTTGCAGCACCAGGTAAACCATTTCGGCTTCGGAGTCGAAGGCGCAAAAGATGGCCGTGGGGCGATGCGGGGCTTTCAACAATGCCAGCAGGTTCTTTTCAATGAAAGCCTCGTGCTCGGCGGTGGGTTTGCTGGTATCATCGGAACAGAGGAAACCTAGCTCGCCGCCACCGGCCCGCAACACCTCTCGCAGCCCTTCTTCATATTGCAGGCTGAGCCCGGCCCGTTGGGCGCTGAAGTAAGCCACACGCGCATGGTGGTGCTCCAGAATGGCATGCCCGGCCCGCCGGCCGACGTCAAACCCCGAAAAAGTGACCAACGGCGCCTGTATCCCTTGAACCCGGCGGTGGCAAAAGACGACCGGGATGGAGCGTTCGTGCAACGGACGGATTTGATGCGCCGGGGTTAAGGGACTGGTGGTGGGCACGAGGGCGATGCCGGCCACCTTCTGGTCGATAAGCTGCAGCAGGGCATCCGCCTGCCGGAAGGGGTCGTTATCCGTATCACAGACGATCACCTGGCTGTGCAGTTCGCCGGAGGCGTCGTGGAAACCGCGTTGCAGAGAAGGGTAGTATCCGCCCCGGGTATCCGGAATGACCAGGGCGAAGAGGTCCAACCCGCGCTTAAGCCGTTGGAGGGCGGAATCATGGATAAACGTGCCGCGCCCCGGAATCCGCCGAATGACCCCATCGCGCTCCAAATCAGCCAGGGCAAGGCGGACCGTATTGCGGGACATTTTGGCGCCGGCGGCCAACTCATGTTCCGTGGGCAGCGCATCCCCGGGACGCAGGCGTCCGGCGTGCAATTCGGCCATGAGATGGGTCCGCAGCCTTTCGTATTTCGGCAAAGCCTGAAGGGCGGCATCACCTGGTGATGGCGGACGGTACTTCATTTGTATGCACATATGAAAAACCAATGACCTGCCAAAAACAACCCTTTTTCGAGATTTGGGTTGATTTTCAGTTACCAGCTCGACTTTACTATGTGCATGCTTTGCTGGAACAAAGCTGGTCGCCGGAGGCGGCGCGCTGCGGTTTGCCGAAGGAAGTTTGGATGAATCAACACGTGAGTGCGGAACGAATAGCGGTAGTGGGCCTGGGACTGCTGGGGCGCGGCATTGCCACGTGTTTCCTCGGGCATGGTTTTGAGGTGGTGGCGATTGCGAGAACCGGGCAACGCCATGCGGAGGCACGGGTCCACATCGAGCAGATGATCGGGGAGTTGGTGGATTTGGCCGGGTTCGATCAGACCCTGCGTCAGGAATGGGCAGGCCGGTATTTGCCCTCCACTGAATTCGAGGCGGTGCGCGGTTGTTCTTTCGTGGTGGAAAGCGTGCTGGAGGATGCGGCGATCAAGCACGACGTGTTCGACAGGGTCGAAGCTCAGGTGGAGAGCACTACGGTGATCGCCAGCAACAGTTCGGCAATTCCCATCAGCCAGCTTCAGCAGGGCCGCCGGCATCCGGAACGTCTGGTGGGCATGCATTGGGCCGAACCCGCGCATGCCACCCGGTTTCTCGAGCTTGTTCGCGGGCAAAAAACCTCCGAGGAAACGCTGCAAAGGGCGGCGCAGGTGGCCCGGCAACTGGGCAAGGAACCAAGCGTGTGCCAGAAAGAAGTGCCCGGTTTCATCGTGAATCGCATTGGCTACGCGATGTACCGCGAAGCGTTGCACTTGCTGGAAACGGGGGTGGCCGACGCGGAGACAATCGACCTCTCCATTCGCAACACGCTGGGTCTGTGGGCGACCGTGTGTGGCCCGCTGCGGTGGATGGATCTGACCGGCGGACCAGAACTTTACCTGAAAGCGATGAAACCCGTGCTGCCGACCCTCAGCAACGCTGAGGAACCCCCGGCAGTGCTGCGGCACCTGGCTGAAAGCGGGGCGCGCGGCGTGGTGAACGGCCGTGGCTTTTTTCAGTACACACCCGAGGAAGCCCGGCACTGGGAAGAACTCTATCGCCGGCACGCCTGGCGCGTGGCAGAAATGCAAAATGAATATTTTCCCCCTGCCATAACCGCGGCTCCCGAACCCCGGCCGGAGGAAACCAAAGATTCCACTTTCTGAACGCAGTTTAACCAAAGGAACTACCTGTGCGACTCAGTCGAATAAAAGCCAAGCTGCGCCGAAACGAACCGGCGCTGATCACCACGCTTCACTACATCGACCCGACATTGTATGAAATGACGAGCTTGATGGGTTTTGACGGGATTTGGATGGACTTGGAGCACCATCATTACAGCGTGGAAACCGCGGCAAACCTGATGCGGGCGGCCCGCGTGGGAGCCTCGGATATTATTGCGCGCCCGGCCAAGGGGGAATTCATGCGCATGGACCGCCTGCTGGAAGCCGGGGCGCAGGGCATCATGTATCCGCGCTGCGAAAGCGCCGCGGAAGCCGCCGAGGTGGTAAAATGGGCCAGGTTTGCGCCCCTCGGAGAGCGCGGCGTTGATGGCGCCAATGCCGATGCTCCGTATTGTTTCCTGCCGCTGACGCAGTATCTCAAAATGGCAAACGAGGAGACGTTGGTGGTCATTCAAATCGAATCACCCCGCGCGGTGGACCAGGTGGAGGCCATCGCCAAGGTCCCCGGGGTCGACGTTCTGATGGTGGGTCCCGGGGACTTGAGCGTGTTAAGTGGGATCCCCGGCCAGTTTGATCATCCCACGATGGTAAAAGCCTACGACCGTGTCGCCAAGGCGGCGAAGGACGCCGGGGTTTTCTGGGGCAGCGTGAGCGCGAATCCCGCGCACACCCGCAAGTTGCTGGACATGGGGGCCTTGTTTATCTGCCATAATGCTGACATCCTGATCCTGAAGCGCGGCCTGGAGCAAATCCAGGAGCAGTATTCGCCGCTGGGATTTACTTTTGACAATCGCGTGACGGCCATGGTCGAACAACTCAAGCACCAGCAGCCATGAGCGGCCGGAAATCCATTTTGATCATCGGAGTCGGGTCCATTGGCGAACGGCATTTGCGCTGCTTCGCGGCGACCGAAAGGGCCGACTTATCCTTTTGCGAGATCAACCCGGCACTGCGCGAGAAAGTGGCGCGGCAGTACCCGGTCAAGCGGGTGCATGACAGCCTGGAGGAAGCGCTGGCAGCCAAGCCTGAGGGGGTGGTGATTTGCACACCCGCGCACACCCACATTCGCATCGCGCGCGCGGCGGTGGCCAGCGGGGCGCATGTGCTGATTGAAAAACCGCTCTCCACGAATACCGAGGGGATTGCCGAATTGCAGCGGGAAATTACAACTCAGGGGACAGTGGCCGGGGTGGCTTACGTGCATCGGGCGCACCCCGCGTTGACCGCGATGCGGGAGGCCATTCGCTCCGGGCGTTTCGGCCGGCCCGTGCAGGTTGTCGCTGTTTTCGGACAGCATTTTCCCTTCTATCGGCCCGCCTATCGCGAAATCTACTACAAGGACCGGGCAACCGGCGGTGGAGCGGTGCAAGACGCCCTGACGCATGTGATCAATGCCTCCGAGTGGTTGGCCGGACCGACCACCCGCCTGGTGGCGGATATCGCCCACCTGCTCCTGCCCGGAGTAACCGTGGAGGATACAGCTCACGTGCTGACCCGCCACGGGGAGGTCATGGGGAGCTTCAGCCTGAACCAGCATCAGGCTGCGAACGAGGGAACTATCACGGTCGTTTGCGAAGACGGCACCACCCAGTACCTGGCCCACGCCAATCGGTGGAGATGGGCCACCCAACCCGGGGAGGCATGGCACGACGAAGTGGGAATGTCCCTGGAGCGAGACACCTTGTTCACCCTGCAGGCGGGCGCTTTTCTGGATGCCCTGGAAGGCGTTCGCGCGCCCCTCTGCAGCGTTGAAGAAGCGCTGCAGACCTTGCGCGTCAATCTCGCCATCCTCGCCTCCGCCGAGCATCGCGCCTGGCAATCAGTTTAACCCCAATCTCATCCGCATTCCCAATCCCATGACCTGTAAATCCCCGACTGTTCAACAACTGTTTGACCTTTCCGGGCGCGCCGCGTTGATCACGGGCGCCAGCGGCTACCTCGGCTCGGCGATGTCCGCCGCCCTGGCTGAGGCCGGCGCCCGGGTCATTGTGGCCAGCCGGAACCTGGAGACCGCGCAAAAATCCGCCGCCTCGCTGGGAGGCTCCCAAGCCGGCCAGCACTTCGGCGTGGCCCTGGATCACATGCGGGAGGACTCCATCCAAAAGGGTTTTACCGAGGCCCTCGAGCGCGCGGGACGCGTGGATGTGCTGGTCAATAATGGGAACCAGGCGCAGCCCGCGGATTGGAGCGCGGTAACCGGAGAACAGTTCACGGAGCAACTGGCCAACGCGACTGGCTATTTCCTGCTGGCCCGCCTGGTACATGACCATGCGGTCAGGAACCAGCGGCCCGCCAGCATCATCCTGCTCGGCTCCATGTATGGCGTGGTGGGTTCCTACCCGGAGGCCTATGAAGGCATTCAGGCCGCCAGCCCGGTGGCCTATCATGCCCTCAAAGGGGGAATTATCCACATGGCCCGTCACCTGGCAGTTTACTGGGCCAGGGACCACGTCCGGGTAAACTGCCTGAGCCCGGGGCCTTTCCCCGCCACGAATGTGTCGCCTGAGCTGGTCAAGCGTCTCGAAAGCAAATCGCCCATGGGCCGCATCGGCCAACCGCACGAACTCAAAGGTGCCCTGGTTTTCCTGGCCTCGGATGCCGCCAGCTATGTCACCGGTCAGAACCTCCTGGTGGACGGGGGATGGACAGCCTGGTAGGAGGCCGTTTAAATGAGCTTCGAAGCCCTTTTGCGATCCGCTCTGCCAGCCGCCACCGAGTTGCGGCATCGACTGCACACCATTCCCGAACTCTCGTACGAGGAGCACCAGACGGCAGCCTTCATTCGCGCGGAATTACAGCGGCTCGGCGTGCCTTTCACCGCCGGGGTGGCTGGCGCACCGACCGCCACCATTGCCCTGGCAGGCGACCCCGCAAAACCGTGCGTGGCGTTGCGCGCGGATATTGACGCCCTGCCGGTAACCGAGGAAACCGGGGTGCCCTACGCCAGCCGCCAGCCGGGGCTCATGCATGCGTGCGGACACGATGGACACACAGCCGCCCTCCTCGGCACGGCCGCCATCCTGCAGGAACTGGTGTCTCAATTGCCGGTGTGCGTAAAACTGGTTTTCCAGCCCGCCGAGGAAACAGGCGGAGGCGCGGAGCGCCTGGTGCAAGCAGGCGTGCTGGATGGACGGGTGGGACCGCGGGTGCAGGGCATCTTTGGCTTGCACGGCTGGCCCACGCTCCCACTGGGAACCGTGAGCACGCGTCCGGGCCCCCTGCTGGCCGCGACGGACACATTCGCGGTTACCTTTGTGGGACGGGGTTGTCACGGAGCGTACCCGCACCTGGGCAAAGACCCGATCGTCGCGGCTTGTGAAGCGGTCCTTAATCTCCAGCAATGTGTGAGCCGAGAACTCGACCCGCTGGAACCGGGCCTGGTTACAGTGGGAACCATTCAGGCGGGCACGGCCGTGAACATCATTCCCGACACGGCGCGGATTTCCGGCACGGTGCGCAGCCTGGCAAAGGAACCCAGGCGACTGCTGCGGCAGGCAATTGAGCGCCGCTGTTCGCATGTGGCTTCGGCCCAAGGCTGCAAAGCGGAACTGGAATGGAACGAAGGTTACCCGGCCACGATCAACGACCCCGGCATGGCCGAGTATGTTGCCGTGACGGCTCGGGACGCCCTGGGCGGGGAACGGTTCATTCCCGCAGCCCGTCCTTCCATGGGTGGCGAGGACTTCGCCTATTATTTGGAGAAAGTGCCGGGCTGTTTTTTTCTGCTGGGGGTGTGTCCCCCCGGCCAGACCGCGCATCCCTCCTTGCACACCAGTTGCTACGATTTTCCCGATGCGGCGCTGGAGACCGGCATTCGGATGTTTACGGCGCTGGCCAGCGGCTTCAAAACAAACACCTGATTACGGCAAAAGATTATGAAACACGTCGGCCCGATTATTGACGGCAAAGAACTTAAAACCGGGGGCGCCGGAGGCTTTGAAGTGGTGAACCCGGCCACCGGAGAAGTGATCGCCAGGGAGGTTTGCTGCGATGCGGCCACCACGGGCCGGATTGTGGAATCGAGCGCGCGCGCCTTCCATTCCCCCGCCTGGCAGAAATGCAGCCCGGCACAACGCGGCAGGCTGTTGCTGCGGCTGGCGGATCTGGTGGAAAACCGGGCCGAGGAGCTGATCGAACTGGAACTCCAGGACGTGGGAAAACCCATTTCGCAATTGCGCGGCGGGGAACTGCCGCTGACGGCGGGGCTGCTCCGGTTTTACGCGGGCGCGGCGGACAAGATCGAAGGCTCGGTCAAAGGCACCGCCAACGGGTGCTTTGCCCTGACGACTTACGAACCTTACGGGGTGGTGGCGGGTATTTTGCCGTGGAACTATCCGCTGGTGAATGCGGCGATGAAAGTGGCCCCGGCGGTGGCGGCCGGCAACGCCATCGTGCTGAAGCCTTCCGTGGAAACGCCACTGACGACCGTTTTGTTTGGGAAGCTTTGCGTGGAGGCGGGCCTGCCGCCTGGAATCGTTAACGTGGTCACCGGCTCCGGGAGCGCCACGGGCCATGCTCTGGCGGCACATCCGACGGTGAAAAAGATTTCGTTCACCGGCTCGACAGCCATCGGAAAAGGCATTCAAAAGCTCGCCGCGGACCAGATGAAAATGGTGAACCTGGAGTGCGGCGGGAAGAACGCCATCGTCGTTTTTGAGGATGCGGATCTGGAGCGCGCGGCCCAGGCGGCCCTGGTAAGCGCGTTCGTGAATGCCGGCCAGATTTGCGTGTCCTGCTCGCGCGTGCTGGTCCAGAAACCGGTCGCCAATAGCTTCCTGGAGTTGCTGCTGGAAAAGGTCAAGCGCGTCAAGGTGGGCGACCCGGCTGACCCGAAGACGCTGGTCGGGCCCCTCATTACCAGGTCCCAGTATGCGGCAGTTCTGGCTGCTCTCGACCAGGCCCGGGCTGAGGGGTGCGAAATCGTGAGCGGCGGCGGCAAGCTCAAAATGCGCGGCAAATTTGCGGGTGGATTCTGGATCGAACCAACCATTGTTGCCGGAGTGCAACCGGGCATGAAGACGCATGACGAGGAAATCTTTGGGCCGGTCCTCAGCGTCACGGAATTTGCCGGCGAAGCCGACGCCATCACCATTGCGAACAGTGTGGAATATGGGTTGTCGGGCTCCGTGTGGACGCGCGACGGTGAACGCGGATTGCGCATGGTAAAGGCGCTGGATACCGGCATCATTTGGGTGAATACCATGTTGACTGGCTACCCTGAAATTCCAGTGCCACCTCACAAAATGAGCGGCACCGGGGTGGAACTGGGTCTGGAAGGACTGCTCGCCTACTGCAAACGCAAGAGCGCCATGCTAAGCTATGACAACCAGGCGCCCATAGGCTGGAACTTGTAAAGAATTATGGACCTCATTGGAAAACCTGCGGACGCGATACCCACCCCCGCGCTGGTGGTGGATATTGAAGCGCTGGATCACAATCTAAAAGTGCTCTCGGAATATTTTGCCGGGCGGGCGTGCAAGCTGCGTCCGCATTTTAAATCACACAAATGCGTCACGCTGGCCAGGCGCCAATTGCAGGCGGGGAACGCCGTCGGCATCACGTGCGCAAAGTTGTCGGAGGCTGAAGCCCTGGTGACCGGCGGCGTGCAGGACGTGCTGATTGCGAACCAGGTGGTCGGGCCGGGCAAGGCCCGGCGCCTGGCCGCCTTAAACCGTACCGCTACCGTGAGATGCGCGGTGGATTCCGAGATCAACGTGGTGGAACTCGGGGCTGCGGCCGTCGAAGCAGGCGTGACCATCGGCATGCTGATAGAAACCGATATCGGCATGCACCGCTGCGGAGTGCAACCCGGAGAACCTGTGCTGGCCTTGGCGCGAATAATCTCCCGGACCCCGGGGGTTCGGTTTGACGGTCTCCAGGCGTACGAAGGCCACCTGGTGACGCTGCCTGATTATGCGGAACGCCGCCTTAAAGTAATCGAGTCCATGGAACCGTTGCGGAGGACCCGCGAACTCCTGCAATCCGCCGGCATGGCGTGTTCGATGCGTTCCGGGGGTGGCTCCGGCACTTATGACATCACGGGCAACCTGCCGCTCTTTAACGAAATGCAGGCCGGCAGCTACGCGCTCATGGATGCCAGCTACAAGAAGGTGCGTCCCGAATTCCAGAATGCCTCGAGCATTCTGACGACGGTGATTTCAGCCGCCGAGAACTACGTGGTGGTGGACGTCGGCCTCAAAGGCATGGGCAACGAGTTTGGCCTGCCGGTGGTCGTCGGCGCACCGGAAGCCAGGCCCCGCTACATTGCGGAGGAGCATGTGCCAATTGACAATCTCTCGGCCCCGATCGGCAGCAAGCTCCGCCTCATCCCGTCGCACGGCTGCACCACCTGCAATCTGCATCGCCGCATGTGGATCACGCGCAACAACCTCATTGAAGCCGTCTGGCCAATCGAAGCCAGCGGCTGCCTGGAGTAACCGGTTTCCAAGGCAATCAATCACTCCCCCAGTCCGTTTCCAGGCGTAGATTCTTCAACTCAGGCGAGGCTTGAGTGGATGATCTCCCAGTCCGTCGCACGAACTCCGCTCACTACCGCTTGAGCCGTTTACGGATGAGTTGAAGCATTTCGCGGGCGGATTCCACTTTCAACCAGACCGCCATCAGCAAGTAAACCGCCCCGGCCAACGCCGCCGGCACAAAGACAGTGCCGATCTTGGCGGGCAAGCTCTGGATGCCCCAATGGCTTTGGCACCAACGTCCCATATACCAGGCAATTCCCCCGGCGACCAACGCAGCGGGAATCAGCGCCATGAGCGCGCGGTTGAAAGGCGCCAGCGCGAGGGTCTTGAGTTTCCGATGCAGCGCGTAAACCAGCAGGATGGAGTTGAAAGCGGCGCTGGCAGTGTTCGCAATGCCCAACCCAGCCTCCCCGAGGCGCTGGACGAGGAAAAAGGCGAACACCAGATTAATGGTCAGGCAAAACACACTGATCCTCATGGGCGTCCGGATGTCTTGCAGCGCGAAGAAGGCCCGGGCCAGGATGTTGTTCATGGAAAACATGAGCAGACCGGGAGCGAGGCACATCAGCGAAACCGCCACCCGGTGGGTGGCGCTCGGGCCAAAGGCTCCCCGCTCAAACACCAGCCGGACGATGGGGCCGGCCAGGGCCAACGAAATCGCGGCCGCAAACAAATTCGCAAATGCCAGGTGAGACAAGCCCGTTTGCAGGGTCTCCTTGAACTCCGGGTATTTCTTTTCCGCCGCCAGGCCCGACAGCGTGGGCAGCAGGTAGGTGGCCAGCGAGATGCCAAAGAGTCCCTGGGGCAATTCCATGAGGCGCACCGCGTAATTGAACGTGGACACAATGGTCGGCTCGAACCAAAAGGAAAAACCCTGCGTGAGCAGCACGTTGATCTGGAAGGCGGCGACGCCGATAGAGCCGGGAATCATTTTGCGCACCACTTCGCGAACGGCCGGGTCTTGCCAGGGGGATTCCCATGAATAGCGATAACCTTCCCGACGCAGGCTGGGTATCTGGAACAGGGCCTGAGCCAGCCCGGCCAGCAACACCCCGATGGCCAACCCGAAAATCTGCTCGTTTTTTACGATCCCCATGCGCGGGGCCAGCCAAAGCACGCTGGCAATCATCACCACGTTCAGCAACGCCGCGCCCAGGCTCGGCACAAAGAAATGCCCGCGGGCGTTGGCCATGCCGATCAGCACCGCCGCCAGGCAGACCAGCAGCACATACGGGAACATCACCCGCATCAACCGCAGCATCAGCCGCGTATGCTCCTCCAGCACCATGGTGTTCAGAGCAATGGTGATTCCCACCATGGCCAGAACCGACACCACGCCGGCCGCGACTACCAGACCGGAGATCACCGCATTGGCGGTGCGCCACATTTCCTGCTCCCCGTCGCGTTTTTCTTTCTGCTTGAACAGGGGAATGAAGGCGGCCGTCAAAGCACCCTCGCCCAGGAGACGCCGAAAGAGGTTTGGCACCTGAAAGGCCAGGGTGAACGCGCTGGCCACCATGGAGTTCCCCATGAAGTTCGCGTAAACACTCTCACGCACCATGCCCAGCAGGCGGCTGGTCATCGTGGCGGCGGCCATCGCGCCTGAGGATTTCAACATCTGAGACATCGGCCCCGCAATCTACGCGGTGCGGACCGAAGCGGAAACCTAAAAGAGAAAGCCTGCCCATCTGCTTCTCCCTGTAGGTTCATGCACCAACGACAAAACCCCGGTGGATCACCGGGGTTGTTGCACGAATCCGCTGAAGCTGACCATCAGGAAGTTAATGCTTCGGCTGAAGCCTCGCACCCTTCGCCTGGCCGATATCCTTGAGCATTTTCTCAAACCACGGCACGTCGATATTGAAGGGTTTGCCGCCCTTGATGCGCTCGAATTCGATGGCGCGCAGAATGCCGCCTTTATCTTCGTCATGGCCGATGACCCCCGGTTCACGCCGCAAAGCGCAATCAACCGCCAGGTCCACACATGATTTGATGAGACGGAGGTCCGCCCCGTTCGAGGCCGCCGCGCGGGCAAAGTACCCGCTCTTTTGGACGAGCGTCTTCTCAGCGCCGATCATCTTCCCAAACTGTTCGGCAAACCATTTTCCCGGGTTGACCGCGTCGAGTTTGACGTGTCCGAAAGCGTCGCGCGGCACCTCCTGCCCCTTGGCCTGCATTTCGGCGACGATGGCTTCGACACCCGCACCTTCGGAGACAAACAGGTTCACGTCATCGTTTTCGTCCATAACCTTGCGCAAGCGGACGGCTTCCGCGGCGATATTGATTTCCATCTCGGGAACGAAAACACCGTGGACCTCAAAGCAGTGGCGATTGAGACCGATGGCCGGGAGCCACTCCGAGCGGTCGAGTTTCTTGCGGTAGGCATGGGCGGTGGCGGCGGTGAGCCAGCCACAGTTGCGGCCCATAACCTCATGCACGATCAACATGCGGGGATTCGCATTGTTCTCAGCCACGACGTTCCAGAAGAAGTCCGCTCCCTGCTCGGCGGCCGTCCAGGCCCCGAGCGATTGGCGGATCGGATACACGTCGTTATCGATCGTCTTGGGCAAGCCAATCACCGTCAGTCCGTAATTATTTTTCGCCAGGAAAGCGGCCAGGTCCGCCGCCGCAGTGTTGGTGTCGTCTCCGCCAATGGTGTGGAGGACATCCACACCGTCTTTTATGAGTTGATCCGCCGCCACCTTTTGGGGGTTCTGGCCTTCTTTGACCAGCCCGCGCTTGAGGCAATCCTTGAGGTTGGTGAGTTTTACCCGGCTGTTACCGATGGGTGAACCGCCGAACAGGTGCAGCAGATCCGCTTTGGCTCGCACTTCGGGTGTGACCGCATAACTCTCCCCCAGCAGCAGGCCCTTGTAGCCTCCCTTGTAGCAGATGATTTCAACGGAGGGGTCGATTTCTGTGTAACGCTCGATCAGACCCCCAACGGCGGAACTCAGGCACGGGGCCAGCCCGCCAGCGGTTAGGATGGCAACTTTCTTCGGTTTATTCATGTTCAATTCAATTTCAAGGTCAGTTTCAATGGGCTGAAGGCCGGGATTGATCTTGCGCAAGGAAAAGCACCGGTGCCGGACGCCAGCTTGAGGGCGAATGCTATAAATATTGGACCTTAGATCAAGGAATTAAGGGGACGAGGAAGAAAAGCATGAAGACGAAGGCCATAAGGATGAAATACCCGGATGCAGCCGAGCCCGGGAAGTTTTTACCTGCTTGCTCGGGTGGACACCGTAAATACCTGACGACAAGCCGCTTTCTAAAGACGTACTCCGTTGCGGAACGGTCCCGGGCCTCAATCAGTCGAACCGCGGGCACACGACCGCCCCTCTCATTGCAAGCGGCCCGTGGCGATTTTTGATTATTTCTTTGAGCAAGCGTATGTTCTAAGAAGTCAAAACACAAAATATTATGAAAAGGATCAGAAACGTGATTGCCTCCGCCCTGGTGGTTGGGGCGCTGGTCAGCCCCACTTGGGGCTTCGCCGCCGATACCCAGTCCGCCAAGGCCAAACCTTACCCGCTCAAAACGTGCGTCGTTTCGGGCGAGAAACTCGGCGAAATGGGTGATCCCTACGTATTTGTCCATAAGGGCCAGGAGGTGAAGCTCTGCTGCAAATCCTGTTTGAAGGATTTCAACAAGAATCCAGACAAGTATCTTAAGAAAATGGCGGAGAAGCCGGTCGAAAAGAAGAAGTAGCCAACCGTGGCACGGGTAGCCCTGCCTGATTTAAGCGGGATTCTGTTTGCCGGTCCGGCATGAGCCGGAGCCGGTTTTAGCGGCTACGGCCTCCCCCTTATTTCTGCCCTCGCGGTGTCTGAGAGGCTGCGCGAGGCGCGGACGGGGGCGGAACTGTGAGCAGCGCGAAGCCTTTATCCACCAGTTGCGCGGCGTTTTTATCCCGGGTAACGCGGTCCACACTATCGAGCACCACCACGATGATGCGTTTGCCATTGCGGGCGGCGGTCACTGCGATGGAATAACCTGACTTGTTAATAAAACCGGTTTTCAAGCCATCACATCCGGTGACGCTTCCCAGGAGGTGATTGTGAGAGCGCATCACCACGGCTTTAGGTCCTGGCCGGAAAGTGCGCTGCCGTGCGGAGGTATAGCGAAGCGCCTGGGGATGCTTCAAAATCAGTTCGCGGCACAATAGCGAGAGGTCGCGAGCGGTGGTGATGTCATCTGGTTGCCCGGGCGCGGGCGGCAGACCATGGACGGAGTTGAAAGTGGTGCTGACCATCCCAAGCTGGCGGGCTTTCTGGTTCATCAGCGCCACGAAGCCTTCCGTGGAACCGCCCACTTTCTCCGCCAGGGCCACTGCCACATCGTTTGCGGACCGGATCATCAAGGCGAACAACATGTCTTCCAAGGTGAACGACTCCCTTTCCGCCAGCCAGACTTGGGAGCCGCCAGTCAGAGCGGATTTGCGGCTGACGGGCACCTGGTCGGACAATGAGACCTCTCCAGCCTTTATCTTGTCCAGGATGACGAACAGGTCCATCAGCTTCAGCACACTGGCGGGGTAACCTTTGGTATCCGCCTGGTCGGCAAAGAGGACCCTGCCGCTCCCCACATCCACAACGATGGCACCGAGATAAGGATCGCGGGAGATGCCGACAGATTTCCTGGCCGGGCTGGAGAGGGTTTTGGCCGGGGTTTTGGCTTTGGCGGCGGCGGCCGCAAAACCGGGCGAGCCCAAAGCCAGGATCAGGCTGAGCATCACCCAGCCAACACGCGAGTTGTGTGTACGACAAAATTTCACACCTGAGAGGGTGAGAAACCCACCACAACGGGTCAAGCTTTGCCCATTCGCCCACCGCCATTTTCTCGGAATTGGAAGAGACTGAACGGTGGTTTCCAGGTGATGTTCATGGCGCCGAATTTTCATTGCTCGGATTGCCCGTGGCGGCTAGCCTGCCGACACTGAGCATGAAGGCGCTTTCACTTGCCGATACGCGTACCAACAGCCCCGACGGGATGACCTCGAGCGGAGGCTGCGGCGCTGCTTGCCCTATTTCATAATGCCGCCGTCAAAGCAGAATCATTTGACGGAACAGCCGCTTCTCGCGACGGAGAGCCTCACGCTCAGCGTCACGGGCCATATCGCGGATGGGTTCTACCAGTTTGAATGGTTTAAAGGAGAAACGCTTCACGCGCGGGGCGTGCTGGCGCCGGGGGTGGGAGGGCTTCTCGGCCTGAGCTGGGCGGTGGCGGAAAGAGGCCGTCTTTCTAAGGATTCCTGCTCCGCCCACGGCTCGTCCACCCGCGCGCTGCTCAATCGCATTCAGAAATTGTACCCCGTCCCAGACGAACAGGTGAGGGTCGGCTTTCTGTCGGCGATGGCGCTCGGCCCACTGCAACCGAATGTCTGGCACCCCCTGACGCCCCCGGCGGGAATCCCTAAATGGAGCTGGATGATGAACCAGATCAAGTATTGGGTGCGGGTGCTTGAGTCTCCAGCCCTCCGTGGCATCAAAGCTCACGAACGCGGCCGGGTGTCCCTCCATTTTCTGGCCTCCAATTATCTGGACATCCCACCCGCGCCGCTCCCGGCCATAAAACCTTTTCTGAAGCTGCGGGTGAATCTGGACCGGTGGAAAGGGAAAACCGAGTTTGTCTGGACCGCCCCAGGCACCGCCACGACAGCGGCCAGCGTGGTGATCAGCCCGGCCGGCAAACAAAGACTGGGGTGGGTGCTTTCCGAGAGCGGGAACCGCGAGAGCGGGTTTGTGCCCCACGCGCGGCAGGGAATGGCCGATTTGTTGGCGGCCTGGCTGGAGCGTTTCCCGACGGAACTGAATTCTTTCCAGGCATTCTGGGTGCAATACCCTGCGGGGATGGCGCGGCCTCATTACGACCCGGAGGCTCCCTTCGGCCCGGGAGATCCTCCCTTCCCCTGGCTGCTCGACAACCTGGAGGAAATGGACCGCGCGCTGAAATTCGGGGCGCCTCCTGAACTCAGGGGACGGGCCGCCGCCACCGGGGTGGCAGCCATTGAACAATTCGAGCGCAAACTGATGCGCAAAGAACACAAACGCGCGGAAGAGGAAGCCAGGCGTCAGGAAACCATGGCTCGCCTGACACGCGAACGCACCCAACGCGAAAAGGCCAGGGCGGCTGAAAAAACGGTGAGAACGGCCGAACCCAAAGTCTCCGCCGCCGCCACTCCGTCGCGCCCGGCCGAACCGTTGCCGCCAGTGCCGGTAAGAGTGGAGCTGCCCACGCTGCAATTCCAGGACACGACCTTTCCAATTTCGAACTTGAAAGACTACCGGCTGCGCGAGCGCGCCGCGCTGTTGTGGGTTTCCAACCAGTCGGACGATCTGCTGTGCCTGCCGCATTGCCGGATCGAGCGCCTGGAATATCAACTCCGCACCGCGTTGCGGGTGCTGGGGCCATTGCGCGGACGCGCCTTGCTTTCGGATGAGGTCGGCCTGGGCAAAACCATCGAAGCCGGCTTGATCATCAAGGAACTGCTCACCAGGGGCATGGTTAAACGTTTCCTGGTGCTCACCGTTCCTTCCCTGGTGGATCAATGGCAGGAGGAATTAAACGAGAAGTTCGGGCTTCAGTCCACGACCACGAATGAAGACCTCTGCAGCCGCAACCCGGCGGAGTTCTGGAACTCCGGCGCGGTGGTCGCCAGCCTGCATACGCTGAAGCAGCCGGCCCACCTGGAAATCGCGCGCCACCTGCGCTGGGACATCCTGGTGGTGGACGAGGCCCATTACCTGCGCAACCGGGATTCCCAGGCCTGGCAGGCGGTCAATTCATTGACCCGCCAGTTTCTCCTGCTGCTCACCGCCACCCCGGTGCAGAATTCCCTCGAAGAATTGTACAACCTGGTCACCCTCCTGCAGCCCGGACAGTTGCCAACTCCGCGCGAGTTCAGGGCCCGATTCATTGATTCAAAACGACCGCGCCAACCCCGGGAACCGGAGGAGTTGCGCCGCCTGCTCGGCCAGGTAATGATCAGGAACACCCGCGCCAACTCTGGCCTCCATCTGCCGCCCCGGCACGCGGAAACCGTTTTGTTCGAGCCGGGAGCGGCGGAAGCCGCTTTCTGGAACCAGTGGGAAACGGAATTCCGGGCCAGCCTGAGCGAGTTGCCCGGCGGCCTGTCCAGCCTGTGGGGACGCCTCTTGCTGCAGGCCGCCGGCAGCAGTCCGGCGGCCTGGCGGGCGGCGCTGCTCAAGTTCCCCGACGCGCGCAAAGCCCAGGCCTGGCGCGGGCAGAGCCCGCTGCTGGAAAGCTGGCAAAACAAGTGCCGCCTGATTCCGGCCTTGACCCACGCCGAAGGCGGGGTCGTGATCTTCACCCAGTTCCTTGAAACCCAGGCGGCGCTGGCCGAATTCCTGCGCGAAATGCGCATCGAAACCTTTGTCATCAATGGCTCCACACCCGCCGCCGAGCGCCATCCGATTACCGAAGAGTTTCGCCAGCGGGCTGGCGCCCTCCTCCTCACCCACAGCGGCACGGAGGGCCGCAACCTGCAGTTTTCCCATCGCCTCATCAATTTCGATCTGCCCTGGAATCCCATGGAGTTGGAGCAGCGGATTGGCCGTCTGCACCGGTTGGGACAGCGGCACCCGGTTCGCATCTACAACTTTGTCCAGGCCGGCACCCTGCAAGAGCACTTGCTGCAAATCCTTCAGGAAAAGCTAAACCTTTTCGAACTCGTCGTGGGCGAGACCGGCCTGGTGCTGGGCGACCGTTTCAGCAGCGATGAGTTCGCGGAGGAAGTCCTCCGGCGCTGGCGCGAAAGCGAGGGGCGCGTGGGCGAAGCCATGGCGGGCCTGGGCGAGGAATTGGCCGCCGCCCGCGGCGCTTACAGCGAAGTAAAGCAACTCGACGAAACCCTCTTCGCCAAGGACTACGAATCTGTCTGACCCCGCATGAAACTGGAACGTCTGCCTCATGATCCGGGAGTGGTGCTCGATTTTTTCGAGGAAAGTCTTTCCACCCTGGGCTCCTTGTGCGAGCGCACCTGGCATGACCGCCTGGAATTGGTGGCTGAAGGCCGCGCTGCCGCTTTGTGGAACCCCGATGGCGCACTTTACACGGGCGAACTCCATTTCACCCCTGCGGATGTCACTGGCGCGCGTGACGCCGCCCGCGAGGTTTTCCCCGGCTGTCCACTGACCTTCCGCCTCGCCGAGACGCTGCGCCCTGTCCCGCTGCCGCTGGAGCGGGTCGTGCTGGCATCTGACAACGCCACGGCGCGCCCGCCGGATGTCGCGGTAGCCGAGAAACTCTGGCATGGGCAGTTCCCCAATTCTTCACACTGGCGGCTCAGGTCGGCCTTCCAGCGGGCGTGGCATTTCTCGCTGGTGGCGCTGTCCCGCTGTGAGATTCAGGCCATCGATCAGCATTGGTCCCTGCATCGAGTTGCGCTTTCCCTGCCGGGAGGGGCGGTGGATGACAGCCTGGCGCGGGAACTCACTTTTGGCCAGCCCGTGGAAACCGCGCCAGCGGCGGTGAACTGGCCCCCACCCGATCCCGGCCAGTGGCACCGGTTGTTGACCCGGGCGCTGGAACTCGAGCTGAACCACGAATTAAGCGGCATCCTTCACCGCCAGGAACACAGCCTGCGCCGGGAGTTGGAGCGTATCGACCAGTATTTTGCTAATTATGAACTGGAGCTGGGGACCCGTGCGCGGCGCACGGCGAAGGAAGGTGTAAAAATCAAGAGCGCTGAACGGCTGGCCGCCGCCAAAGCCGAGCATGCGCGCCGGCGTGCGGACCAGGTGGCTCGCCACGAAATCCGCGTGATCCCTCACCTGGATGCCCTGCTGCTCACCGCCGAAACCGCTTGGACGGCTGAAATCCAGGTGGAACGTAACCACCAGCCTCAAAACCTCCAGGCTCGCCTGGTGCCCAGAGCCCGGCGATGGGAGATTTAGAACTTCCCGGACCAGAACCGGCACCCGCCACGCCGCTGTCACCAAACCTGGAAGCGAGGCCCCCAAAGAGTTCAGCCTGGCTCTGGCCACTTTTCGTGCCGTTCACCTTGCAATAACCGTGGATGATGCTACGTATTCATCAGTCAAGTGAGTGTGCAGAATGGGTACAACGGATAAAAAACCGCCGGCTTCGACCGAAGCCTTGGTCGCTCCTCTGGTTTACGTGGTGGACGATGAGCCGATGCTCCTCGAATTGGCAACCGCGATTTTGGAGCCGCAAGGCTACCGGGTGCGGTGTTTCTCTGATGCCGTGAGCGCCTTATACCATTTCTCGGAGGCGAATCCCAAGCCTGACCTGGTGATAACGGATTATGCCATGCCAGACATGAATGGCCACGACCTGATCAGCGGCTGCCGGGCCGTCAACCCCAGGCAAAAGATTCTCATGATCAGCGGCACGGTGGATGAATCAGAGTTCGATGGCCTTCCCACCCAGCCTGACTTATTCCTGCCTAAACCGTACCGGAACGAAGATCTGGCGTCGGCGGTCTCAAATCTTACCCCCAAAGCTCGAAAAGAAGGGCTGTAACCCCCACCGTCCCACGCCGGCCGGAGATTAGTGCCGGAAGTGACGCACCCCCGTAAAGGCCATGGTCATATTTCGTTCATTGGCGGCCGCGATCACCTCCGCGTCACGCACCGATCCACCCGGCTGAATGGCCGCAGTGGCCCCCGCCTCCGCCGCCGCGATCAAACCATCCGGGAAAGGGAAAAACGCGTCGCTGCAGACGGCGCTGCCTTGCAGGGACAACTTGGCTTCGCCGGCCTTCCACACGGCGATGCGGCTGGAATCCACCCGGCTCATCTGTCCAGCCCCCACCCCCAGGGTGCGGTCCGGGGCCGCATAGACGATCGCATTGGACTTCACATGCTTGGCCAATCGCCAGCCAAACAGCATGGCCTGGAGTTCGCCCGGTGAGGGTGGGCGCTTCGTCACAATGCGCAGGTCGGAAGCCGAGATGCGCCTCAAGTCACGCTGCTGTACCAGGCAAGAGCCGGCTCCCACACTGCGAAAATCCATGGCTGAAGCTTCCACCGGGGATTTCAGCACGCGCAGCAGGCGCAAATTCTTTTTCTGTTGAAGGACGGCAAGCGCCGCGGCTGAAAAATCTGGAGCGATGATCACCTCGCTGAAGATCTCGGCGATGGCGGTGGCGGTTTCGGCATCGAGAACCCGGTTTACGGTGATGATGCCGCCGAACGGCGCCTGGCGATCGGTGGCGAAGGCTTTTTGCCAGGCTTCCGCAAGGGTGGCCCCCTGCCCTGCCCCACACGGGTTGGTGTGCTTTAAGATCGCCAGCGTC
>JBBQYD010000017.1:0-23557 GCA_038209025.1 Verrucomicrobiota bacterium
GTCGCGAAAGCAAACGTCGCCGGTGTAAAAGACCGATTCCTTCTTCCCCCGCACCATGATGCCGGCGGACCCCAGCGCGTGACCGGCGTCGTAGAATTCGAGCGTGGGTGACAAACCGCCGGCCCGGGTCTTGTGGTGCGCGGCCCATTCGATCTCCCGGTTGTATCTGTAGCCCTGAAAGCGCGTCGCCATGTCGTCCAGTTCGTCGTGCGTAAACAGCGGGTAATCGGGGATGCCCATTTCGTCGCGCTGGCGGGTCATGACGTTCACCGAATTGTGCAGCACACGCTCGACGATGTGGTAGCTCAGTTCTGTCATCAGCACGTGCGCCTTGGGAAAATGCCGCAGGGCGACGGGCAGCGCGCCGACATGATCGTGGTGGCAATGGGAAATGGCCACGGCATCCACCTCCTCTTTGGCGATGAGGGAAAAGAGCGGCAGACTTTCCAGACCGTTGCGTTTGGGGTGGATCCCCGCGTCCATCAGGAGCCGGTGGCCTTCGAGTTCCAGAAACCACGCGCTGGCCCCAATGGCCGAGTCGGGGTTCAAGTTCACTATTCGCATCGTGAATAGTCTTACTCCGGAATTCGTACCGTGGCACGTCAAAAGTCTCAACCCGCCCATCATCAAGCAAATCCGGCTTGGAGCGGATTGCCAGATCCCGGCTCGCGCGCGGGCCGCCGCCGGTGGTTACCCCGAACCATCGCCCGGCCCGCCGTCCCTTTCCCCGCCCGATGGATTGACTTGCACCCGATGCCGCTTCATATTTCGCGCATGGATAACGACATCTCGCGATTGCTGGACGACTGGGAATACCAGCCGGGGCAAGTCGTTGTCCGCAAGTTTACGGGCAAGGACGGTCAGGAGAAGCTTCAACTACGAGTGGACCTTGGCTTGCTGCAAATGAATGTGGAAGGGCGGCCGGACGGGGCACGCCCGTTTGGCCACGAATCGTTGTTCGATTACTACCAGGGACGCCTGCTGCACTACATAACCGAGCACGGCGGCAGCGACGAGGGGTTTAAACTCAGCGGGGATGACTGCGCAAAACTCCAGATCGAAGCGCTGCAGTTTCACCATCGCTATATCTGCCTGCTGCAGCTTGAGGATTACCCCCTGGTGGTGCGCGATACCGAACGCAATCTGGCCGTGTTCGATTTCGTGGCCAAGTACGCGGAGTCGGAGGAAGTGGCGTGGGCGCTCAAGCAGTTTGAGCCCCAGCTTTTGATGATCCTGGTGCGGGCCCGGGCGTCTGAGGCGCTTGACCGACTGGATTACACGCTGGCGATCGAACTGGTGGAGGATGGCCTGGAGCGCATCCGCCGGTTTTACCAGGAAAGCCCCCGCCCGGAGGCCGTGGAGCAAAGCGGCGAAATCCAATCGCTCGAAACCTGGATGCAGGAAATCCGGGAGCAGCGCCCCCTCTCCCGGCGCGAACGGCTCGAACGCGCCCTGCAGGACGCCGTGAAACGCGAGGATTACGAGGCGGCCGCCCAGGTGCGGGACCAACTGAAATCGTTGCAGCCGGGCGACTGAATCACGATCTTCCGGGGCGCCTTCAGTGCTGGGGAAATCGGTGATACAGCAGCCAATAGATCACCACCCCGGTGACCGACACATAAACCCATATCGGCCAGGTCCAGCGCGCGATTTTCCGGTGCGCCTCCCACTTTCCTTTCAGGCCGCGCCATAGCGTGATCAGCACCAGCGGCACGATGACCGCCGCGAGCACGGTGTGAGTGAGCAAAATGGCGAGGTAATACGGACGGAACCAGGCTGGGTCGCGGAAGACGGTCGGGCCTCGCTTCAGCACCCAGGCGACATACCCGTGGTAGGTCAGGTAACCGGCCAGAAACAAGGCGGAGGCGCAAAACGCCGCCACCATGCAACGCCGATGCGCCTCCGGGTTCTTCCGGCGGATGAAAAAATAGCCTGCCACCAGAAAAATGGCGCTGAGACTGTTCAACGAGGCGTTTACGGCCGGCATATCCCCCAGGCTCATCGTTCACGCTCCAGTTTCCTGGCACCGTCGAGGATCCGCTCCCTCACCTCCTGTGGATTCACATCATCACCCAGGGTTTCAAAAATGCCCCGGATGCGCGCCTGTTTGTCCACCAGGATGAAGATCGTGCTGTGGACGAACAGGTCTTCCGGTGATTGCCGCTCCGCCGGTTTTTTATCGATGGCCGTGAATTTCAAGGAACCGGTCGCCAGGTCGGCTATTTGTTTCTTGCTGCCTGTCAGAAAGGTCCAGCGTGCGGCGTCGGCTTTGAAGCGCTGCGCGTATTGGGCGAGCACTTCCGGAGTGTCGAAATCCGGGTCGGTGGTCAGGGACACCAGTTTCACCTGGCTGGTGGCATCCAACCCGTCCTGCAGGGCCTTCATATGACGTGTCATGGTCAGGCACGGCCCCGGGCACCGGGTGAAAATGATGTCTGTGACCCAGACTTTCCCTTTCAAATCACCGAGTCCAAAAGAGTTCCCCTGCTGATTGGTGAGCGTGAAGTCTCCCACCGTGCCGTAAACCGGCAGGCCGCCGCGGGTTCCGGAGCCTCCCGGCAGCCGCACCAGCACAAAGGCCAGCACCAGCAGCAGCGCCGTCACGCCCAGACCGAGCCAGACCATCCATTGCATTCGGCGTCCAGGTTCGTTCATGCCACAAGCTTTCCCAAGGATTCAAAACAGATGATCATCGCGGCGCTATACTAAACCCTGCGACCTCCAGTTTCAACTTTGCCGCGTTGCACGCAGTCTCAGTGATGGTTGCCGGGTTTGAATGGTCTGCTAAGTTCTCCACCGGATGAACGCTGTATTGCTGGAGATTTTAATCATTGCCGTGCTCCTCCTGGGCAACGGTGTTTTCGCCATGACGGAAATTGCGGTGGTCTCGGCCCGCAAGGGACGATTGCGGAGCCTGGCGGCAGCCGGCGATCCCCGCGCGCAGGCTGCCCTGGACTTGATGGAGTCGCCGAATCGCTTCTTTTCCACCGTGCAGGTGGGGATTACGCTCGTAGGTGTGCTGGCAGGCGCATTTGGCGGAGCCACCCTGGCAAAAGCGGTTGGCGATGCGCTGGATGGGGTACCCTGGCTGGCCCCCTATTCGGAGTTCATGGGGATCGGCCTGGTCGTGGTGGCAATTACCTACTTCTCGCTCATCATCGGGGAACTGGTTCCCAAGCGCCTGGCCCTCAAAAACCCGGAAGCAATTGCCCGATGGATGGCGCGGCCCATGATCCAGTTGTCACGCCTGGCAAACCCCTTGGTGCGGCTGCTGAGCTTTTCCACCGAGGTGGTGCTGCGCGTGCTCCGGGTCAGGCAGGCCGAAGCTGCCACAGTATCGGAGGAAGAGATCAAAGGGTTGCTCCAGGAAGGCGTCAAAGCGGGGGTCTTCGACAAGGCCGAGCCCCGGATGGTGGAAAGCGTGCTCGCCCTGGATCGCCTCCCCGTGCGGGAAATCATGACACCCCGTTCCAGAATCATGTTCCTGCGCAAAGACGACGCGCACGATGACGTCTGGCATAAAATCGTGGTGAGTGGTCACTCGGAGTTTCCGCTGCGTGATACGGACCGCGACCATATCATTGGGATTGTCTCGGTCAAAGCGATCTACGCGCACCTGGCGGCGGGCATCCCGGTGCGCCTGGTGGATCTGGCCGAACCGCCCCTGATTGTGCCCAGTGTCCAACCGGTTTTGCGCCTGGTCGAAACCTTTCGGCATTCCCGCAAGACGGTCGCTTTGGTCGCCGACGAATTCGGGGCCATCGTGGGGCTGGCAACCATGCTGGATGTGCTGGAGGCGATCACGGGGGAAATCCCCTCGTGCGAAGAGCGGAACAAACCCCGCGCGCGTTATCGAGAAGATGGTTCGTGGCTGGTCGATGGGCTGATGGAACTTGAGGCGCTTGAGCGGAAAGTACCTGGCTTGCGCCTCCCGCGATCCACCTCCGCCAATTACCAGACGGTAGCCGGATTCCTGCTCGCGCAATTCTCCCGGGTGCCCGCCGAAGGCGAGGCTCTGGATTCATCGGGCTACCGCTTCGAAGTCATTGACATGGACCGGCTGCGCATTGACAAAGTGCTGATCACTCCCCAGAAACCGTAACTCCTCGAATCGTTCCCGCAGGCGGGTCTCCGGCACCCACCCGCACACTCCCAATCACCGGGGCAGCGTGAGCTCCGCGATCACCGGGTTATGGTCGGATGCCAGCGATGCGTCCCGGATCACTCGTGCCGAGGTGACCTTGAATTCCTCGGAGACGAAGATGTAATCGATGGCGATTTTCGGCTGGAGGCCGCCCGGGAAACTTTTCCGGGTCTCCGGCGTGGCGCCCGCTGCTTCCAAAGCGTCCTGGAACTGCGTTCGGAGCAGCGCGATTGCGGGCTCCCCAGGTTCGGCGTTGAAATCGCCCATCAGAATCTTCGGCCCCTTATAATTGGCGGTGATTTCGGCAATCTGTGCGATCTGCTTTTCGCGCTGATCCACCGTTAAGCCCAGGTGCGTGACAAAAACGTGTACAAGGCGTCCCTGAATGACGACCGGGGCGTGAAGCAGAACCCGTTGCTCGCTGTAGTAATCGGGATATTGCGGGTGGCTCTGCCGGTAATCGGGTTTATACAAAGGAAAGCGCGCGTGCGGCAGCACAGGGTGCCTGCTCAACAGCGCCACGCCGTATTCCTCGGGCGGCGCGCCCTTCGCCGGCACGGTGTACGCCGGGGCAAAACTGGCTTTCATCGTCAACCGCGCACTGAGCAACGATGGCTGGTCCATGCTGGCGGACCGTGGACGAAATCGATCGACCTCCTGGAGCCCCGCCATGTCGGGCTGATATTCGGCGATCACTCGGGCAACGGGTTCCAAATCCAGATTGCGCGGATCGGTGGGCCAATCCCCGCCCCCGGCCCCGATCCGGATGTTGTAAGACATGACCTTTAGTCTCACGGGGTTCTGCGCCTGGGGTGCGCGGCAACCGATCCCGACCAGCACGAGCAATAGACTCAAAGCCCACCCTGCGCCCCGCCCTCCAACCTTCCGTTTCGCATCATTCATAATCATTGAGCCCTATCGAGGTTGCGTTCCCATATACTCCCGGGAAGACCTCGTATCCGGGATATAACTTGGTAAACGGCACGTGGCGATTCAACCTCTTTTGTTCCAGATGCATTCCCCCCAGCTTTGACCCCTTAAACGGCGAACCTGACAAAACCCATCAGGCGCTGCCTCGTCGAGCGCGTGACACCTTCGCCGGGAATTGGCTCGACTTCCGCCGTTTCAAGTCAATTATAATGGGGTTGGCCGCCGCCGCATCCTAAGTGCTGCGGTGGTCCTTCAAAATATGAGAAATAGCGTGCGCGTCGTGTTAGCCGCCCTATGGATGGGGCTGGCGCTGAGTTCGTTTGCCGCGGTCAATGTCGCCTCCTTTTCGCCCGGCTACGGAGCGGTCGGAGACGTGGTCATGATCTACGGCAGCGGCTTTTATCCCGGCACCCTGACCGTTAAGTTCAATGGTGTCCAAGACCCCACCGCCCAAGCGACCGCCGCCGATGGGACTGTCATCCAGGCGGCCGTGCCTGCCGGAGCCACCACCGGCCCCATCACGGTGAAGGTCAACAACTCGTCCGGGTCGAGCCTGACAAACTTCATCATCATCGGTCCCGGCCCTTACGTGCAAAGCTTTGATCCTTATTCGGGCGCCGCCGGCTCCACGCTGGTGCGGATCACCGGCAAACGATTTTATTATCCCACTCCAGTGACCCAGGTAACCTTTGATGGCAAGAACGCCAGTTCCGTCTATATAGAATCCGATACCGTGATTCAGGCTTATCCTCCCGCCAGCGCCACCACCGGCCCCATCAAAGTCACCACCGCCCTCGGCAGCTACCAGACGTCCACCAACTTTTTCATTACTCCGTCCGTCAGCACGCTCACCCCCACCGCGGGGCGCACGAGCACCAACGTGGTCATTACCGGGCAGAACTTCCTGGGCACCCTCAGCGTGCAGTTCAATGGGGCGGACGCGCCGGGGTTCACCGTGTTAAGCAATCAAGCCGTGCGGGTGCCGGCGCCCGCCGGGGTGACCAAGGGAAAGATTCGCGTGAACACTCCGGCGGGGTCCGCGGAGACTGCCGCCGACTTTGTGGTGCCGCCCACCATATTTGGATTCGCCCCCAATTTTGGCCCGGAGAACACCAGCGTGGTGATTACCGGCGCCAACTTCAACCTCGGCACTCCTTCGATAAAGTTCAACGGCGTGCCGGCCGCGACGCCAACCAGCGTTACCTTTGGTCAACTCACCGCCAAAGTGCCCGCCGGCGCCACCACCGGCCCCATTACCATCACCACTACCGACGGCTCGCACCAAAGCATCATGCTTTTCTACCTGCCGCCCTCCATCACCGGCATCACCCCCACAACCGGCGGCGCGGGCGCCTCCGTCCGCATCACCGGCCAAAACCTGACCAACGCGACCGCCGTGAATTTCGGCGCCCAGGCGGCTCTGAACTTCACGGTTAGCAATAACACCGCCATTTATGCGACCGCCCCCGCGGATGTCAGCAGCGGCAAAATCAGCGTGACAACCCCCGGCGGGACCGCCACTAGCGCCGCCGGCTTTTATGTTGCGCCCGTGATCACCACCTTTGCACCGACCCATGGGTTGCCGGGCACCAACGTGGCCATTTATGGGAAGAATTTCCTGGATGCCTCAGCGCTGGAATTCAACGGCACCCCCGCCGTTTTTACGGTCTCAAGCAATGAGTTCATTTCCGCGACCGTGCCCAATGGGGCGCAAACCGGGCCGCTCACCATCCGCGCTCCGGGGGGAACGAACACGACCACCATCCCCTTTGTGCTGGACTATGCGAGCGACTTGCAGGTGACCGCCACGGACGCCCCGGACCCGGTCTGGCTGGGCAGCAACCTGGTCTATACTCTCATAATCACCAACAAGGGACCGTACGACGCACCAAATGTCCGCCTGACCACCCAACTCCCGGCCAATGCGGTCCTCAAAGGCATTTACTCCAGCAAGGCCGGCACGACCTGGACGACCAACGGCGGCACGCTCACCGCGACGATTGGCCCCATCTTGAAATCTCAGTGGGTGACGGTGGCCCTGACCGTTGTCCCCATGCAGGCAGGCATCGCCACCTTCGTGGGCAGTGTGGTCAGTGATTACAACGACCCGGTCCCGGCGAACAATACCGCAACGCTGGAAACCTTGGTTCGTCCGTTGCCGTTGCTGAATATTCAACTTGTTTCCACCAACCGCGTTCGCCTCCTCTGGCCGGAGGTGCTCAGCAATTATGTGCTCCAGTACCGCCCCGACCTGAACACCAATACTTACTGGTCCAATGTTCAAACCGCTCCCGTGATTCTCGAGGGTGAAAGGACGGTCACCGAACGCGCCACCAATGGCGTTCGCTTTTACCGGTTGAAGGATGGTTCCTAGTCGCGCGGGGAAGCTTGGGCGCGCTCCGTATTATCACGGATTGTCATTTCCCCGGCGAGTGGCCATCATCACATCGGTTCCTGTCCCCCAGGGTCGGGATCGGAGCCAAGAACCTTTCTGTTATACTAACCCTGGAACCAGCGGCTTGTAAGGCGCTGGTTTTTTATTTCACTGGTCCGATGGCACCTGCCGGTATATCCGGAAAAAAAACGCCGGATCGCTGCGGTTCGTCACCAACCCCGCCAGGTAATCCGTCGCCAGGTTGCTCGCGGACATCACCGCCCAGTGCTGCAGATCATCGGATTGTTCTACTCGGTAAACATTCCCCGGCACCGCTTCCCACTGCAGCACGAGCGTCTCCCGGTTGCGCTCCACCGCCAGCAGCCGGAACGGCTTGGCATACGGGTTGGCAAAAGTCACCAGGACCGGCAGATGATCCGACGCCGTCGCGGAATCACCCGGCAGCAGCGGGGCCGGTGGACCGGGCAGCATGTCCGAGCGAAATACCTGGCTGTCCACAGCGTTCGACCAGAACAGATCGCACGGAAGCACGTAATCGAAGCGTGCGGTCATTCTGGCTTGGATCGACAAGGTCAAATCGCTCCGGGTGTATTGATTCGTGGGTGTGGTGAGGCGCAAGCCGGTCGTGGGACTGGTGAGTGTCTGGAGCGGTTGCCGGCTGGTGTACCGGTTGGTATCCGGCCGGTACACGTCTTCGTTTAAATCCCCGCAAAGAACGTAACCCTGCAAGCCATTGGTGGGCAGCCAGACCGTCACCAGGAAATTGGAGATGGCCGCCGCCTCCGCGCCGCGCCGCAGCGCATCGTTTTGAGGATTGTCAGTCGTGGCTTTGAGGTGGGTCAGAAACACATTGAACGGCTGCGGGAAAAAGGGCACTGCCACCTGCGCCTGGAACAGGTCCCGCGCAAAACGGTTGGTGGACCCGAAATCGTTCAACGGCACGCCATCGAGCCAACTGCGTGAGAAGAGCACCCGCCAGCGGCTTAATATGACGCTCCGGGTGTAACCGTCCGTGCCGGAATTTGCGGCCAGAGAGTAGCCGGGAAGCCACGCCTGGATAAAGTTCGTCATTTGCCACCATTGATTGTAGGGCACCTCGTTGAATGCCAGCAGGTCGGGTTGCAGGAACGCCATCTGCCGTCCGATGGCCTGGACTTGCTCCGAGTTGGTGCTCCAATCGATGGCGCCGTTGCCTTTCAGGTTATAGGAAACCACCGTCAGCGTTCCGGCAGGGCGAGGCGCCGCATTGACTGAGACCAGCGCCGGTTGGCTGGTCACAAAGCCGGCTCGGTTGCTCACCAGCAATGAATACTCGCCGCCTTGAACGCGTTGGATATTGGTCAAGGTCAAGGCGGGGCCGATCACCCCAGCCACGTTGCTTCCGGCGAGCAGCCACTGATACGTTAGCGGCTCCGATCCCGTGGCCGAAACGGCCAGGGTCACGGTTTGGTTCTCAGTAACAATTTGGCTCTGTGGCTGTTCGAGGATGCTCGGGCGGGTCAACCGGGCGGTGCCAGGCAGGATATCCAGCCAGCTCAAGCCAACCCGCAAGAGGTCAATCTCCAGGCTGCCTATGGAAGTCGCCTCGCGCAAACCAAACGCCACCACCGTGCCGGCGGTTCCGGTGTCCGAAGCCGCGGCATCGCCTTCGGTCTCCGACTCCGGTTCGATCCATAACACCGTATTGGCGTTGCTGACAGTGTATCGCAACACAACGAAGTAATCCGTGTTCAGGCTTAATAGATTGGTGGCATAAGTTCCGGTTGCGGAGGTCTCCGAGACTCCGAGCCGGAACGTGCCCGGCGCTGCCCCGCCGGGGGATACAAACAACCGCCCGGCATAACCCGAAGAGCCGGAACCCTTGAAATGCGCGACGTAATCGCCCGATCCCGAAGGCAATTGCTTTAACTGCAGGATGAACCCGAGATACAGGTTCACATTCGTGGAGACGGGATAAGGTCCACCCGGAATTGAAACGGAGACGTCTTCCGTATTGGTTTGGGTTAGCCAGGCCCGGCCGCCAATGACCTGAACCTGCCCCGTGGTCCCGCTGTGGGTCCGCCAATCACTTCCGTTTGCCGTGACCAGGCTGCCGTCGGCATAGTCAAAATCATCCTGCAACAACGGGGCGCCCCAAAGTCCCACGCCGCCCAGCATCATCAGCAGGCAAACCAGGTATGATCTCACAAGACGCGTATTATAGCGGCGGCGTCCTGCTTATCCACATCCATGTTCGGCACCGTTCACAAGGCACGCGATCAACGGGCCTGCGAGGTCTCAACTCACAATCCATTTCAGCACCGACTTCTGCACATGGAGGCGGTTTTCAGCCTGGTCGAAGATGGTCTGGGCATGGGCCTCGAAGGTGGCATCGTCGATTTCCTTCCCGCGATACGCGGGCAGGCAGTGCATGACCAGCGCGCCGGGATTGGCCTGCTTTACGACCTCCGCGTTCACCTGGTAGCCCTTGAACCTGGCCAACCGGTCGGCAGTCTCGGCCTCTTTGCCCATGGAGACCCACACATCGGTGTAGAGGACGTCCGCGCCGTTCGCCGCTTCGGTTACATCCCGCAGGCAGCGCACTTTCCCGCCCGCCCGCTTTAACAGGCTGGCGTCGGGGTGGAACCCGTCTGGCGCGGCAATCCGCAATTCAAATCCCAGTTTGGCGGCGGCGAATACCCACGAGTTGGCCACGTTGCAGGCGCCGTCCCCAATGAAAGTAACTACCTTGCCCGCGACGGGACCGAGCTTCTCCTGGATTGTGAAGATGTCCGCCAGTATCTGGCAGGGATGTTCCTCATCCGTAAGCGCGTTAATTGTGGGGATGCCGCCATAGCGGGCAAACTCCACCACCTCAGCCTGGCCAAACGTGCGAAACACCGCGCCCTGCACCATGCGGCCAAGCACCCGGGCGGTATCCTTGATGGGTTCGCCGCGGCCAAGCTGAATTTCCGTGGCGGGCAGGAACAACGATTCACCGCCCAACTCGCGGATGCCGACTTCAAAGGAGACCCGGGTGCGGGTGGAAGCTTTGGAGAAGATCATGGCCCAGGTCTGGCCCGCCAAAGGCTTGGACGCGTGGTGCCCGCGCTGGGCTTTGAGTTGTATGCTGTCGCGCAGAATGGTGTTAATATCCTCAATCCCAAGCGATTCAATACTTAGCAGATGTTTCATTTCAGGTATTCCGAAACCAGGTTCGCGGAAATTTCATGGCTGACCCGCGGCCATCGCGCCCAGCACTGAGTCAAAGATCCGCAGGGCTTCGCCGGCCTGATCAGGTTGGAGGTTCAGGGGGGGCAACAAGCGGATGACCTGGGCACCGGCGGGAACGGCGAGCAGACCGGCATTTTGCAGGAGCACGGCACACCGAAGCGCCTGCATCTTCGCGGGGTCTCCGGGCAGGTTTTTGATGTCAGGCAGCAACTCGATCCCGAGCATCATCCCATGACCCCGAACGTCCTTGATGAGCGCCGGGTATTTGGCGGCGAGTTGGAACAGGCCCGCCTTGAGCACGTCTCCGAGCTTGCGTGCGTTCTCCCCAAGCTTCTCGCGCTGGATGACCTCCAGGACTTTGATTCCAACCGAGCAGGCCAGCGGGGACCCGCCATACGTGGTGCCATGGGTGCCGGCCCCCAGCAGATCAGCGTAGGGGGCGCGCACCCAGAAGGCGCCCATCGGGAAACCCGCCCCCAGTGATTTGGCCATCGAAATCCCATCCGGCAGGAACTCGCCGCCGCCGGGAACCCCTTCCAGTATCCGTTGAAAACTTTGAAATTTACCCGTCCGAAAATGGCCGTCCTGGACGGCATCCATGAGCAGCAAGAGTTTCTTCTCGTTGCAGAGGCGGCGCAGGCCGAGCAAATATTCGGGAGCGGCGGGCGTGACGCCGCCCTCGCCCTGGATGCCCTCGATAAGAATGGCGGCGGTGGCCGGAGACAACGCGCTCTCGACGGCGCCCAGGTCATTGTAGGGCACCTGGCGAAAGCCGGGGACGAGCGGCTCGAACCCCTTTCTAACCTTGTCCTGCCCGGTTGCGGCGATGCCGGCAAGGGTGCGGCCATGAAACGAATGGGCGGCGGTAATGACTTCAAACCGGCCTTCGTCGTGGCCGAACTTGCGCGCGAGTTTGTAGAGGCCTTCGTTAGCCTCGGCGCCGCTGTTGCAGAAAAACACCTTGCCGGTGCCGATCAGCGAAACCAGCATCTTGGCGAGCCGGCCCTGCGGCTCGTGGTAGTAAAGATTCGAGACGTGAACCAGTTTGCGGGATTGCTCAATCATGGCCTCGGTGATGGCGGCTGGGGCATGCCCCAGCGCGCAAACCGCAATGCCGCCGCCCATGTCCAGGTACCGTTTGCCGGCCATGTCCCACACATAACTGCCCGAACCGTGGCTCAGGACCAGGTCGAAACGCCCATAGCTCGGAACCACGTTCTCCGCAAACAAGGCCTGCACGGCCGCAACGTCATTCCGCACCATCGGGGGCGGCGCTGGCACAAATTCTTTCATTATATTCTCACGAAGAAAAACCTAATCCTTATCAAATACTCCGCCGGAGTGAAGCGTTATCTTTAGAGCACAACTTCGGTGCCGATCCCTTCGTCAGTGAAGATTTCGAGCAACAGGGAGTGGGGCACGCGTCCGTCGATGAAGGCGACTTTCTCCACGCCGGTCTTGATGGCCGCCACCGCGCTATCGACTTTCGGGATCATGCCCTTGTCCACCACGCCCTTTTGTTTGAGCTGATCCACCTGGCCAACGGGCAGATGCGAAATAACGGAATCCGGGTTTCCCGGGTTCTGCAGCAAACCCGGCACATCGCTCATGAAAAAGAGACGGCGCGCTTTCAGGGCGATGGCCGCCTGCGCGGCGGCGATATCGGCGTTGCAATTGTAGATGTGACCGTCCTCACCGCGCGCGGTGGGGCTGATCACCGGCGTGATGCCTCGCTGGATGCAATCCAGCAGCGGGCCGGTGTTGACGGAGATGACTTCGCCGACGAAACCAAGGTCCAGCTCCTGCCCGTCGGGACCCCGGGGCCGGGCTTTGCGGCAGGTGAAAATCTCCGGGCCGGCAAAGCCTTTGGCCACTCCGCCCAGGGCGTTGATGGCGGCCACCACTTCCGGGTTGATCTCGCGCGAAAGCACGTGATCCACGATTTCCACGGCAGCCTCATCCGTCACCCGCTGCCCTTGCACGAAATTCGCCTTGAGCCCGGCTTTCTCCATGGCGCGCGTGATGGCTTTGCCGCCGCCATGCACCACCACCGGGTTGATTTCCACCGCTTCCAAAAAGACCAGGTCGCGCGCCACGCCATTGCGGACGTCCAGGTCGGGAGAATCCATGAAGCTGCCGCCATATTTGACCACAAAGGTCGCTCCGCTGAACCGCTGGATGTACGGCAGGGCTTCGAGCAGGGTCGAGGCTTTTGAAATCAGGTTTTGCATCGTTGAAAAGTAGTTATCCCCCCAGCGAGCCGGGGTCGGCCACATTGCCTTTGTTGAAGTCCACGTAGGCCTCGGTTAAATCCGCCGCATACATGAGCGCGCTGGCACTGCCCAGATTCAGGTTGAGGTGCAGATCGAATTCGCGGGGAGCCACCGCGGCGCACAGCGCCGCAAACGTGGCTCGGGTTGGCTGGCCGTGCTTGAGGCTCCACAGCACCTTCTTGCTGCCCGGCGCGCTGTATCCAATATCCACCTTTTCTTCCACCACCCGGGCGGCGCTGTAGCCCGCGGCATCAATGATTCGCCCCCAATTGGGATCACCCCCATGCCAGCTGGTTTTCACCAGGGCGCTGTTGGCCACCGCCCGGGCCGCCGCATCGGCGTCCTTGAAACTCCGGGCGCCCGTGACACGCACCGTGACAAACCTGGAGACCCCCTCGCCATCGCGCACGATCATTTTCGCCAGTTCCAGGCAAACGTGGTTCAGCGCGCTCTGAAAGACGGTCGCATCAGGCGATCCCGCCTTGCCAACCGCCGCCATATGGTTTCCGGCCAGGCCGTTGGCGAGCACCAGGACGGTGTCGTTGGTGCTCATGTCGCCATCGACGGTGATCCGGTTGAAGCTCTGTGCCACGGCTTCCTGCAACGCGCTCTGGAGCGCGCCGGGCGCGATCGCGGCATCGGTGGTTACAAAGGCCAGCATGGTGGCATGCAACGGCGTGGCAGCCGGGCGTTTGCCGCTGGCGCTCATCCCGGGTTGAATCATCCCGGCGCCTTTGCACATGCCGCCGAGCCGGACTTTCTTGCCGTCCAGCTTGAACTCCACGGCCACTTCCTTCGGGCGGGTGTCGCTGGTCATGATCGCCTCCACTGCCTGGCGGGCGTGGTCGATCGAACCGTCAAGAAACGCGGCGGCTTCCACAATCCCGGCTCGCACGTTATCCATGGGCATGGTGACCCCGATCCGCCCGGTGCTGCCGACGAGGGCCAGGCCCCGGGGGAGGTTCAGCGCCTGCTCCGTAAACTCCACCATGCTGAGGGCATCGGCCATGCCTTGCCGGCCCGTGCAGGCGTTGGCATTGCCGCTGTTCACCACGACCGCCTGCGCCCAGCCTTTGCGAACGCGGGGTATGCAAACCTTCACCGGCGCCGCGCAGGTTTGATTGGTGGTAAAAAGGCCCGCCACCGCCGCCGGCACCTGGGACACCAGCAAGGCGAGGTCGCGCTTCTTGCCTTTGTCGGAACCCTTGCCGGTCCCGAGTCGTTTAATGTCACAAAACACCCCGCCGGCCTGGAAGCCCTGGGCGGCGAGCACCGCGCCGGGTATTTCTCGAAACAACTTCTTCATAGTTTTAGGTGTCACTTCAAATCAGACCGGCCGTTTCCGGAAAACCGCACATCAGATTCAGGCTTTGCACCGCCTGGCCACTGGCGCCTTTCACCAGGTTGTCCTCCGCCGACATCACAATCAACCGTCCCGTGCGCGGGTCCAACCGCCAGGCAAATTCCAGCACGTTGGTGCCGGCCACGTTTTTGGTATCGGGCAGGGCTTTGCCTTCCAGGATGCGCACAAAGGGTTCGTTCCCATAAGCCGCCCGGTAACAAGCGCTGAGCTTATCCCCAAACGCCGCGAGCGCGCCAGGTTGTTTGATGTCGCTCGCTGGTTGCAGGTAAAGGGTGGTGAGAATGCCCCGATTGACGGGTATGAGGTGCGGCGTGAACTGCAGCGTGACCGGCTGGCTGGCCGCCACCGCGAGTTCCTGCTCGATTTCGGATAAATGCCGGTGCTTCGGCAGGCCGTAGGGCCGCACACTTTCGTTGCACTCCACGAACAGGTAGTCGAGCTCGGCTTTGCGCCCCGCCCCACTCACCCCGCTGAGGGAATCCGCGATAATACCGTCCGCCTTCACCAACCCGGCCCGCAGCAGCGGCAGGGTGGGCAGCAGGATGCTGGTCGGATAACACCCGGGTGAAGCCACCAAGGTGGCCTTCCGGATTTGTTCTCGGTACACCTCCGGCAAGCCGTAAACCGCCTGCGTCAGCAACTGGGGCGCTGGGTGTTCGTGGGCGTAAAACTCCTGGTAAACGGCCGCGCTGCGCACGCGAAAATCAGCGCTTAGATCAATGACGCCGCAACCAGCCGCGATGAGCGGGATCGCGTACTCGGCCGCCACGCCGTGCGGCAGCGCCAGAAAGACTATATCAGCCTGCCGGGCAAGGACCTCCGCGTTGGGCTCGCTAAAACGCAACGTCTTCGCCGCAGGATGATGGGCGAACTTCGGGAACACCTGGGCCACCGTCTGGCCCGCATATTGGCGAGAGGTGACGGCGGTGAGTTCAGCCTGGGGGTGAGACAACAGCAGCCGGACCAATTCCTCGCCGGAATAGCCGGAAGCGCCTACCACACCAACTCTCTTCTTATTCATAATCGTGTCCAAGCGGAAATCCAATCGTGCGTCAACTTAGAAGTGAACAGGACCGCGCAAAAGCAAAAAACCCCGCCGGGACAGAGCCAGCGGGGCGATGAAACTTTGCGAGCGATTAACGTTTGCTGTATTGGAACCGCTTGCGCGCACCCGGCTGGCCGTACTTCTTGCGTTCGCGCATGCGGGGATCACGCGTGAGCAAACCCTCGGCTTTGAGGACCGGGCGGAAATTGGCATCGACAGTCAGCAACGCGCGGGCGAGCCCGAGCCGGACAGCATCAGCCTGGCCGTTGGGACCCCCGCCCCGAACGTTGATCTGGGCGTCAAACTTGTCGCCCGTGCCGGTGACGATCAAGGGCTGTTTCGCGGCAACGCGCAAGGACTCCACCGGAAAGTAGTTCTCAAACGCACGGCCGTTGACCACGATCTTGCCGGTACCCGCCGAAAGACGAATACGCGCGACAGCGGTTTTGCGGCGCCCAGTGCCCAGATTAACCGGAATTTTGATCTCGGGAATTTTAATGTCAGACATACCAGGGAAAGGTCTATGGAAACTTGGTTACTTGGCCGGGGCCACAACGTCGGGCTGCTGCGCCGAATGCGGGTGTTTATCGCCTTTATACACTTTAAGCTTGGTGAGCAGCACGCGGCCGAGCCGATTCTTCGGGATCATGCCTTTAACCGCATGCGTGATAAGGCGTTCCGGAGTCTTGGCGCGCCTCTGTTCAACGGAGGTATATTTCTCGCCGCCCTTCCACCCGGAGTAGGACATGAACTTCTTGTCCGTCTCCTTCTTGCCCGTCAGGAGGACTTTCTCGGCGTTGATCACGACCACAAAGTCGCCGGCATCAAGGTGCGGGGTGTAAACCGGCTTGTCCTTCCCACGTAAAATATCAGCAACCTGAACCGCCACACGGCCCAGCACCGCGCCGTTGGCATCAATTACATGCCACTTGCGCTGGTCCAAATTCACTTTCGGCAAATGCGTTTTCATCTCAAAATCCTGATAAAAGGAGATGGGAAAGTAGCAAACCAAAGGGCCAAGTCAACAGAGTTTTTGGAGAAAATGAGGGCTCGGCGGAATCGAGAGGGCCCCGGGCGGCTTCCGAGAGCCCTGGCCGATTCGCCATTGACCCGCACATCCTTCGCCGAATTGCCGGCGGAACACGGAACTCCGACCGTCGCCCGGGTTCCCGCGGGCGAGGCCAGGCTCAACGTGAAATGTCCGGGCTGGCGGTGCAGTTCCACTTCGATGGCCCCGTGTAAAGTCGGGACAATTGCGCGAAGGTCGCGCAACGGCCCATCTGGGCTTGGACCGCCCCATCAACATCGCGCAACTATAATCCGGCCGGTTCGCCAGCTGATAAGAATTTGCTCACGCCCGCACTGAGCGCTGCGCGGGTGAGCCCTGCTTCAACTCCAACACCTCTATGCCAAACTCTGACCACTACAATATATACCACTCTGCCGGGTGGAAGGCGTCGCCAATACGTTTAAGCTGAGCCTGCAGACGCTGTTCCAGATCATTGGCAACCGCCGCGTGTTCCGGTTTGCCAGCCAGGTTGTTCATCTGATAGGGATCCTGCCCGTCGTCGAACAACATCCAGGGCCCTTCGAGGCTGCGGACATAGGGGTAGCGGATCGTGCGGATGGCCCGGTAGGGGCGGGCGAGCGGGCGAGCCACAAAGCGGATGGGGTCAAACCTGGGTTTGGGATGGTTTGCATCGCCCGCGAAGGCCTGTGCCTCACCGGGATGCTGCGTGGAAACGGTGTTAAAGCCGATTACGGGAGCCGCACACGGCGGGTTGGGGCGCACCGGTATCGCGCAAAGGCAAATGTGGTGCGGGAGAGCCTGAGGCTTTAATCGGGTTGCTTCAGCCGGTAGTAATGTTGCCCGGGATCCGGACTTAACGTAAATGTGTTCGTGCTGCCGTCATTTGCAATGCCGCTACTGACGGTTGTCCAATTCGCCGTTTCCAGGAGGTTCGTGCCGTGTTGCAGCTCCCAACCGGGAGCGTTTGCGGCCCACCAGAGGGTCATCAGGGAACCCGATGGACCCGCCGTTATGCTGAGCCTCGGCGGAACCACGCGGCTCAGCAGTTCAGCGTAAGCCACGTCATCCAGCGGAAATCGCAAGTCCCGGAACTCGGGCCTGAGATCCGCGTCAAACGCATAGGACAGAGCGGCTACCAGCAGGGTCGCCCGGAAGGCCGCGCCCGAGGATGAGTTGTTGCCGGGGTCGAAACGCTGATGCAGATCCGGGTCAAACGTGCCCAGCAGCCGCGTCATCCGCCGAAGCGGGGCAGCATAGCCGTGGCCCGCGTTCTCCGCATGCACAAAAAACTTGTACGCCAGGGTCATGAAGGTGTCGAAGGTTTCGTCCTCGGGTGTGGACGGGTTATTCCAAGAGGCGTAGTTGGATCCGGAACTTAGATAGCGTTCATACGAGGTGCGCACCCACGAGATGGAGTCGCGCGCGCTCCGGCGGATGTCAAAAACCAGGTCCGGCGAAAGGCCGTATTCGAGCGCGTGATTGAGGATCTCATAGGCGGTGGCATGCTGGAAGATCTGCGCCATGGTCTCCGAATAAATCGCGTTTGCGTTTCCGTCGGTCTTTCCGCCGTAGTAGTAGTCCGCGGGGAAGTTGAGGGTGAAATTGTGCCCCATCTCGTGAAAGAAGCTCGAGTAGCCGGGTGTGCCCTGAAAGGCATAATTGCCCGAACCAAAGGCCACCGGTGTGCTATACCAGATCGAATACATCCCACCGACATTGGGGTCGCAAAGCACGAGCTGCCGAAACCCGCCCTCCACGAGGAACATGTTCGAATGCACCAGGTCGCACTGGAGAGAGGCGGCCAGGCTCAGGACGTACTCCACCACGCTGCGCGGCAGGTTGGCACTGAAAAACGTTTCATCGAAAGCGGTCAGCGTCTCGCTGAAACCGTATCCCGGCATCCGGCTGGCCAGCGACACCGGCGTCCCCGGGATCGTGACCCGAAGGTTCGTGGGCAGCCCGATGGGCTCTACTGCGGGTGGTGCAAAGCGCACCAGCAGTTCCGTCGCGTTCGTCTTCCCGTCCGTGAATCGCCCCGTGACCTTCACCAGGTAGTTGCTGCCGGTCGAGGCGTAAGTGTGCTCGGCGGGGAACCAACTGGCCATGACCGTTCCGTCCCCGAAGTCCCAGACCGGCTCGGACGCCAGACCCAGGGCGCCGCCATTAAATTGGACCTGACCGTTGCTATTTTGCTCCTGGATCGACGCGGAGATGCGGGAAGGTTCGCCGAGCAACTCCGGTTTGAAATCCTCAGCGATCGCCGGCCCCAAGACGCAGGCGAACCAGAGCAAACCAGCAAACACCCCACCGAAAGGACGCAAGCGCATTTGTGTTCTCATAGGAACGAAAGACCTCATTGTGCGGCCCTGTCGGGCCACGGAGAGGCGCCAGCAGGGTTAGCCTCCCAAGCTGCTTCAGCAAGGCAGAACTTTGTAAAACTTTATTGAGAATTTTGTCGAAAACTTACCGCTTCGACGCAATTCGCGACCAAGCTTACGACCCAGCTCCACTGTGTTTGGAAAAGTGCCAATCAGCACCGACCCCCTTGAGCACAGCAGGCGCCGCGGCGCCGAGTCCCTCAAGCGGTTTTCGGCTGGGTGTCGACACCCGAGATCCACCGCTCATTGAGCTTCACGACCACCTCTTTAAAACTGAGGCCGGATCCTGGTTTCATCAGAAACTCATTGGCTCCGAGAAGACGCGCTCGCATTTGATCGTCGGGCAACTCGGAGGAAGAAAAAACAACAACCGGCAAATGACTGTAAGCGGGCTGTGCCCGGATCCACTTTAAAACCTCAAAGCCGTGCACTTCCGGCAGGTTCAGATCCAACAACACAACGGCCGGCAGAGGATATGCCTGGCGATCACCGTAGTGGTCTTTGCCAGATAGATAGTCAATAGCGGCCTGGCCGTCACTTACTGTGCGCAGCGCGGTTTCCAGCCCGCTTGTGGCGAAAGCCCGCTCCATGAGGAAACGATCAAACTCCTCGTCCTCAGCGTACAAAACTACTGAAGTGAGCTTTGCCATCGCTTTTAAACTATTCGTGCTGGATGTTGCTCGTAAACGGGACTGCCGCCCGGTGTCCGACCGGGGCTACTGCTCCACAGTCACCAGTCTTTAATTCCAGCCAAAAACGGCTACCCTGGTCCGCTTCGGATTCCACCCCGACGCGTCCTCCCATCCGATCCACCACTTTGCGAACGAGCGCCAGACCTATGCCTGTGCCTGCCTGTGGGCTGGCTCCGCGAGCAAACATGTGAAACACGCGAGGCTTCATGGATTCTGAGATTCCGATTCCGTTATCTTCCACCCAAAGGCGCACCCAGCCCAGGCTGGAGCCATCGCCCGGGGACTCATGGGCCACCATTTCAGTCCAGACCCGCACCCTCGCCTGCTCTCCGGGTTTGGCGAATTTAAGCGCGTTGCCCAGCAGGTTTGAAAAACACTGGGTCAGCCCGGCTTCGTTTCCCATCACCAGCGGGAAAGACTCAGCAATCGAGATTTGGTCCGCGGCAGTCTGCAATTCCGGATAGGTATCGAGCATCTCGCGCAGGAGTTTACCCGGATCTACCGGCGCGAGTGGAAGTTCGAGGCGCACGGCGCGGTTGTAGCTCAATGCGTCTGTGATCAGCCCATCCATTCTCTCGGCTGCGGTGATAATTCGCCGAAGGAATTTGCCTCTCTCTTCGGGTGACGAGTCGCCGTTGCCCTCCTGGATGATCTCAGCAATGCCCCGCATGGCCCGCAGGGGTGCGCGCATATCATGAACGAGGGTGTAGGAAAAGTGCTCCAACTCGCCCACCAGTTCCTGGAGCCTCACGGTGCGCGCTGCGACCAATTGCTCCAGGTCCTCTTTGCCCCTGGCGAGCACCGCTTCAGCCTCTTTGCGCTCCGTGATGTCCATGCTGCTGCCGGCCATGCCCAGGAACTCGCCTGCACTGGAAAAACGCGGCTGGCCGAAGGATTCAATCCAGCGCCATTGCCCATCAACCCGGCGGACCCGTGCTTGTGCGTGGTAGCGACGTTGCTCGGCATGGGCTTGGTCAAAGAGCCCTACGTAATCGCGGGCGTCTTCGGGATGTACTAACGGGTGCCACGTACCTCCGGTGACCTGCTCGATGCTGATCCCGAAAAATTCTCTGTAACCGAGGTTTACGAATCGCAATCCGCCGTGTTCATCATGAACCCAAATGATTACCGGGGTTCCATCCGCCAGAACCCTGAAGCGCTCTTCGGTTTCCCTCAAAATCAGTTCGGCCTGTTTCTGCTGTTCGAATAGCTGAGCGTTGCTCAGCGCGCTCGCAGCGCAAAATGCCAGTTGCCGTGCGAACCCAAGCTCAGCTTCCGTGAACGCGTGCTTCCCACTGTGGTAATTAAAGAAAATCACCCCGAAAATTTCCCCGCGCACTATAACAGGAGCCAGCAATACGCTGCGAACGTTGTAATGGCGTAAATGCTCACGATTACACCTTTCATCATTGAAGCAGTCTTCAATGCACAAGACATCGCGCGTCTGGATTGCTAAAAGTGAATGCCGCTCATGATGATCATCGAGCCGCAGTCCAACGATTTCGGCGGGCATGCCATGCACGTAACGGACCAGCCACCCGCCGTCCTTTCGCTCAGAAATGGCGGCGGTTTCGCTCCCGAGCGCAGCGGCTCCCTGGGTCACAATCAGCCGCATGACATCCTCAGGATTCAGGGTTGAATGCAGGTCCTGACTGATCCGGTTCACCGCTTCGGTTAATTCATTGCTACGGCGCAACTCCGCGCGCAACCGCACGGCTTCGAGTGCCATGGCGCACTGTGCCTGCGCCCACTCGATGAACCGAAACTCATCACGAGTCCACTCGCGAGGCTGGTCCCGGTAAACCTCAACTACTCCCACGCATTTGCCTTTAAGCTTCAGTGGGGTGGCGAGGAGTGAACGGACCTTGCGCCCTTCGGGTTGCGGCACGATCAGATCCGGTCGCCGCTCAAGGTCGTCTACAAAAGCGGTTCGGTTCTCCTCTATTACTACGGAGGCAAACGAGTTTTTATATTCCCATTCTGAGTGCCGCAGCGTTTCTGCTCCCACATGCATTCGCACCACCAGCCGATCTCCCACCCGTTCCACAACGGCGGCTCCCATGACCGATTGACCTGACATCACCATCAGCGCCTCGCACACCTTCCTGAGAAGCTGGGTCTCGTCGCCCGCCTCACCCAGAACACTGATGATTCCCCTCAGCAAGGATTCGCGCGCATTCAGTTCCTTGTTGACCTCCTGCAACTCTTCAGCCTGCTGTGACACTGCCTCGGTGCTCTGCTGTAATTCGGCATTTTGCTGGTTCAACTCCCCGGCCTGCTGTTGCAGCTCCTCATTCTGCTGGTTTAATTCCTCGCCCTGGTGTTGCAGTTGTTCGTTCTGTTGCCTGACTTCCTCCTCACTGGCCGCCAGTTCTTCGTTGGCTTCCGCCAGGCGCCGGTTCTGCTTTCGGAGCCTCTGCAGTAACGCCAGGATCACGTGGATGGCTGAGGCGACGGCGACAATGTTGATCACCTGCATCAGGAACTGCTTGGCTTCCTCGAAAACTCCCGGGTTTGCATCGGGCATCCACCAGAAGGCCTTCAACGCTGCCATGCAGATGAACGCTGCTGCCATGGACCAAAGCAGTCGCCGGTCCCTGTGCCAAAGGCACAACAACAAGGGCAGCCCGTAGGTGAGAGCGATGAACTGATGCCGAAAGACGACCAACCGGAGGTAAGCCATCGAGGCCACTGCAACCACGAAGATGATGACTGAAAGGATCGTGGAAGGCCTGGCTTCGGCCTCGACCGGGGCGAACTGGTCGCGCTCAGGGTTTGGAATTTTGTGAATCATAGCGTCGTTTCTGACGGTGCCCACATGTAAATGCACCGGGAAAGTTTTTTCAAGGGTAGCGATTTGGCAGGTTGTTCCGCCTTGCCTGTCACCAGCACGCCGCCGGGCTTCAGCCCACGGGCAACGAGCGGCCAAAGTGTGTCCATCTCCTGACGATTTAGATAAATTGCCACGTTGCGGAACAGGAACAGGTCCCACGCGCCATCCGAGTAGTCCCAGCCGAGGCAATTGCCCTGTCGCCACTGGGCCCTGGCGCGCAACTGGGGAGCGATTTGCCTTCCTGAACCCCTGGCACTGAAGTATCTGGATTGGAATTCTGCGGGAACATTGATCAGTTCCGCCGGGTCAAACGAACCCTCGCGGGCTCGGGCGAGGGCCTCGGGCCGGCAATCCACCCCGAGCAGTTGGCTGTGCTGCAGCGCGTGGAGTTCCTCCAGCAGCATCGCTATCGAATACAGCTCCTGGCCTTCTGAACACCCGATGCTGCAGACGCGCAAACCGCGCTTCCCCTCCAGCAACTTGGTCAGGACCGACGTGCGAAGGACGTCAAAAACAGATTGATCGCGGAAGAAGCCGCTCACGCCGATCAACACGGCGTCCACCGCCTTTTGAACCAGGTCGGGAGAGCCGGTGAGGGCCTGCATGGCGGCCTGGGTGGAGTCTGCCCGCAAAGCCCGCAGACACGCAGAAAGCCGGCGCTGTAGAAACACTGGAGAGTAAGCCGCGGCATTCAAACCTGCGTTCTCGAAGAGCCAGGCCATGAACGGATCCGGGGAATTCAACACCTTTCCCGGTGCTGTTGCCACCCTCGCAACTGGGATGTGGGCGGGTTGGGAACGTTTTTGAAGGGACGCTTTGGGAGGCTTTTCCACCCCGCTAAACCGAACATAGGCGAGCCGGTTCGCGCTTGCGACGGAGGCGCAGGCGGCCTGTGCAGGCTGCTCTGGTTTGCAATCGGCAAAGTTCTTCAAACCGGCCATACTTACAATCGTAAGTGCAAGCGTGTTGCGGATGTTCCAGGTGGCGGGTTACTTACCCAGGTTCGGCGCTATAATATTCTTAAAGGTGTGCGGGAGTCAATCAGGAACTCAATCTGCCAGTTCCACCATCACGGCCACGCCGACTTTGGGAAAGGCGGCCCGCCCGCGTCGGCTGCGCGCCTTCTTCATGCGCTTTTTGACCTGCGGGGTGTTGGTCACCGAAAACGTGCTGCCATCGATTCCGCACAGCCGCAGCTCTTGGTAGAAGGCATCGGGATGTCGCTGGGGATCGGCCTTGGGCTGGAGCGCTGCTTTCATCA
>JBBQYD010000018.1:0-22392 GCA_038209025.1 Verrucomicrobiota bacterium
AAGGGACGGAAGGCGGGGATGCTTCGCCCGCGGGTGGCGGTGGCCCGGTTTTAGAACCTGGCGGTCAAGCGCTCAAAGAGACTCCCGGCGGCCCTGCCCGCCGAACGCGCCTTCCCTCGTGTTGAGCTTGACCCGCCGCGGGTTTGGATCCATAAGTTTCCAGGTAAACGACAGGAACTGGATTATGAAAAAATGGCTTGTCCGGATTGGCATTGCACTGGTGGTCCTGGTGATCGCCGCTGTTTTAGGAGTTCGTTTCTTCCTGGACAGCGCCATCAAGAAAGGGGTGGAGACGGTCGGGCCGATGGTTACCAAGGTGACCGTGAAACTCGACTCGGTGAGTGTCTCGATCCTATCCGGCTCGGGCAGCATGCGCGGGCTGGTGGTGGGTAATCCTGAAGGTTTCAAAACGCCGGCCGCCATCAGTGTGGGTTCGGCCAGCCTCAGCCTCGTGCCAGCTTCGGTGCTCAACGACAAGGTGGTGATAAAATCCATCAACATTAAAGCGCCCGAAATCACGTTTGAAAGCGGCCTCCGGAACAACAACCTGAGCGCGATCATGGCCAATATTGACAGCTTCACGGGTCCTTCCTCCGAGTCTGGATCCCAACGGAAGCTCCAGGTGGATGAAGTGCTGGTCAGCGACGGAAAAATCCACGTCAGTATCACCACCCTGGCGGGCCGCTCGCTCACCGTGCCTCTGCCGACCATCCACCTGACCAACCTGGGTCAGGGCCCGGAAGGCATCACGGCCGCGGATCTGACCAGGAAAATCCTGGGCGAAATTGAGAAAAACACCGTGCAAGCCGCGGCAGGATCGGTCGCCGACCTCGGGAAAGAGACCGTCGGCATGGTTAAGGACGCGGGTAAAGCGGCTGTGGGCAACGCCGAAAAAACGGTCAAAGGCCTTGGCGGACTCTTCAAGAAATAGCGGCGGGAATGGCGCCGGCGAGGCCGCTTAACCGATCCGCAGCAGGCGCGCCGCATAAGCGCCATCCACGTCATCCTTGAAGGGCAACAGCTCCTGTTCCAGTTCAAGCTTGAACTGGGGGTTGCTCCCGAGAAACTCACGCACTTGCAGGGCGTTCTCCTCCGGTTCAAGGCTGCAGGTGCTATAAACCAGGTGCCCGCCCGGGGCGAGCAAGGCGGCCGCCCGCCGCAGCAAATCGCTCTGGGCCGCGCAAAGCCGGGTTATTTCCCGCGGTTGAATGCGCCAGCGCAGGTCCACCCGGCGCCGCATCACACCGGTGTTTGAGCAGGGGGCATCCAGCAGGATTCGGTTGAATTGCTTCGGCCCGAGGTCATCGCCACCGACTATTTCGGCGCGCACTCCAAGCCGCTCGCAATTCTGCCGTAACAGATTCAGACGAATGGCGTCGGGATCAAACCCGGTCAATTCGCCCTCATTCCGCATGACCTGGCCAAAGTAAGTGAGTTTGCCTCCCGGGGCGGCGCAGAGGTCCAGAACGGTATCTCCGGGTTTGACGGCCAGCATCTCCGCTGCCAGCAGGGTGCTGGGATCCTGGATGTAGAACTTGCCCTGGGTAAAACTGGCAAGCTCCGCGAACGGCGGATGTTTCTTGAGTTCAAAAACCAGGTTTTCCGGCAGCCATGAACGTCTTACGAAGTCGTAATCAACCCCTTCCGCCCGCCATTGTTCCAGCAGGGCGGACGCCTCGGTTCTCAGGGTATTAACCCGGGCAAAGGCCGGGGGTGTGGTATTGTTCCAGGCCATGAGTCTGGACGTGTCCTCCCGGCCGAAACGGGCATCCCATCGCCGCCAAAGCCATTCGGGATGAGAAAAACCCAGGTGCGGCTGGCCGGCTTTGAGATCGCTGAGGAGCTTGAGAATGGCGTCGCGTTCTCGCAGGCAACCGCGAAGGATGGCGTTCACAAACCCGGTCTGGGCGCCGAAACCATGGTGTTTGGCGATTTCCACAGTTTCGCTGACAGCAGCGTGGTTGGGAATGCGATCGAGCCAGAAGAGTTGGTATAATCCCAGGCGCAAGATGGCCTGCAGCATGGGTTTCTGCGGGCGGCCATCCGTCTTTCGGGCGATCAGAAAATCGAGCGCGCCCTGCCAGCGGACCGCGCCATAGACCAACTCCTGGCACAAATGCCGGTCCCGGGATTCAAGCCCCGCTCGGGCCAAAGCATGGTCGAGCAAGGTCTCCACAAACTCGCCGGAACCACGCCGAGCCAGGACCTCGGCAGCAATTTCTCTTGGTTTTTGTCCGCCCACAACCTTTAATAAGACATTCCCGCAGAGGGAAAGCGAGTTTTTGATGAATATGAGAGAAGAATTTGAGAAGATGGCCGCCGCGGGCAAGCTGGATCGGCACCACGTGGAAGCCTTGGTGCAACTCGCCGAGAACGGTTTCTGCATGCACCGGAGCTGGGGCTTCGGCCGCATTCGCACGGTGGACCCGGTATTCGCGCGGTTCACGATAGATTTTCACGGCAAGCCCGGCCACACGATGGCGTTGGACTTCGCGGCGGAGTCGCTCAAGCCGATCAGCAAGGCCCATATTCTGGCCCGCAAGGCCTCCGACGTCGAGGCGCTCCGGCAAATGGCGGGCCAGAATCACCTGGATTTGATCAAAATTGTGCTGAGCAGCTACGGTGGCCAGGCCACCGCCGAACAAATACAGCAGTCCCTCGTCCCGGAAGTCATTCGTGAGGATTGGAAGAAATGGTGGGAAGCCGCCCGGTCGGAAATGAAGAAAGACGGGCATTTCCGGGTGCCGCTCAAAAAGACCGATCCGATCGTCTATCAGGAAAAAGAGATTTCCCTGCAAGATCGGTTGCTGGTTGAATTTCGTGCGGCCAAAGGTTTGAAGGCGCGGGTGGTGGTGGCCAACGAATTGTTGAAAAACGCGGCGGACCTGGCCGACAAGCAGGCGGCGGCGGAGGAGGTTATCCCGGCGTTGAACCACGAGATTCCCAGCTACCAGCGCACCCAGCCGCCGGTGGCGCTGGAGGCGATGTTCGTGCGCGATGACCTGCGGGAAATGGCCGGGCTGCAACCCGCGCCCGAAGAACTGGAAGTGAGGGCCATCTTCGGGGCTGAAGTGCGCCTGGGCGTGCTGATGGAAGGGTTGCTGGCAGCCAAACACCGCCGGGCCTTGGAGGCCTTCAAAACCTCCCATCCGGACCGGTGGCACGAAGTTCTCCGCAATTCGATCAACACGGTTTCCGCCAAGTTGTGCCGGGAATTCGCCAGCTTGTTGATTCACGAAGGCCGCATGGACGACTTGAAAGAAGTCCTCGCCCGGCTTATCAGCCAGCATATGGCCAGCTCCGAGCTGCTTTTCTGGCTCGCCAAAGACCGCAACGATTCCTACGCCGACATCCTCGGCCCGGAAGTGTTCCGCGCCATGCTCACCGCCATGGAACGCGACCAGTTCAACGAGAAACGTTCCAATCGACTCCGGGATTTCATCATGGACGACCCGGAACTGCTGGTTGAGCTGATTGGCTCCGCAGACCTGGACGTCATCAAAGATTTGACCCGCGCCCTGCAACTTTCACCCTCGTTTGACGACATGGACAAGCGGTCCCTGCTGGCCAGGATCGTGAAGAGTTACCCGGCCATTCAGTCGCTTATCTCAGGCGAGCAATCCAAGCAGGAGACCTACTGGATTGTTTCCTGGGACAGCCTCGAACGGCGCAAAGAGGAGTATCGCGAGATGGTGGAGAAGAAAATTCCCGCCAACTCAAAAGAGATCGCGATTGCCCGCAGCTATGGCGACTTGCGCGAAAACCACGAATACAAGGCTGCCAAGGAAATGCAGAAGATCCTGATGCGCCGCAAATCCGAACTGGAAGCCCAGTTGGAGCGCGCGCGCGGCACTGATTTCGCCAACCCGCGGACGGATATCGTCAGCATCGGCACGGTGGTGCGCGCCGTTGAAACGGAATCGGGCCAGCGGGAGCAGTTCACCATCCTGGGCGCCTGGGATTCGGAACCCGAGAAGGGCATCATCAGTTATTTGTCGCCCGTGGCGCAGGCCTTGTTGAACCGGCAGGTGGGTGACCAGGTGGAGTCTGAGGTGCATGGCGTGCATCATCATCACCGGATTGAGGCCATCGAGCCGGCGGTTATTGCGCCCCCGGCGTCGGCCGCGAAGTAATCCCGGTGGGCAATGCCCGCCAGCCGGCGCGGGCGGAGCGCCTGAATGGCGGGCGCCCCGCGAACAGGTAGCGCGCGCAACGCGAGCCACCGCCCAGGGGATGGCCGGCACGCCGGATCACTGATCCGGCGCACCTTGGTCTTTAAGGTATTGAACGTGCGATTTACTTAAATTGCATTTAGGCCACTCTTGGGAAATACTCCAAGTCACCTTGAACAGGGTTTTCTGCCGAAACGCGAGCCCTGTCCAATCCTGACAAGGACAGCAAATGCCCTATGCCACATGCCGTGCTTCGGGGCATGAAAGGAATCAGCGGGCCTCCAACTTAATTGTTCGTCACGGGTTGGTGGTTTTATGCTTCGTCTGACTTTATCCGTGCAGTCAGATCAACTCTTGTCCATCATGCCCGGCATCGCGGATCCTCGATGGGACGCGCTCTATGGAACAGCAAGGCTTAAAGACCAGTATAGTCATGCTAGCCCCGATGGTTTCGGGAGGAGAGATGACTCCATCGCTCCTTTCCCCAATGACTCTCGCGCCAACGATGCAGCGAATCAGCTAATCATGAGCACGCGCTTCTTCACCAACCACGGCGAGCGAACGCTGTTCAAGAAGTTTCAGGGCGTGTTCGAGAGCAACCCCGACATCGAATGCTTCGACGCGCTCGTTGGCTATCTGCGGTCGTCTGGTTATTTAGAGGCTTGGCAGGTCTGCTGGATAAAAAACAACAGAGTCAGTGGCGGAGTCAATGTCCGGGGTGGTGTCGAGCGGACGCGCGGCACTCGCCAGAGCTCGCTCAATCGTGGTGGATTTTTTATTGCCCGGCTGGCCTTTCCAATTTCTTTATAGTCACACTTTTAATGGAGCCAAAACCCAAACCCGGTTCTGAAATCGTGCTCTTCCAGACGGAAGACGGGCGCACGCGCCTGGAAGTCCGGCTGGATAATGAAACTGTCTGGCTGACGCAGAGTCAAATGGCGGAGTTGTTTCAAACCACCAGGCAGAACGTCGGCCAGCATATCCAGAACCTCTTTGCGGAAGGCGAGTTGCGTGAAGTTTCAGTGGTAAAGGAATCCTTTACAACTGCCGCCCACGGCAAGAATTACCAGACCAGGTTTTTCAATCTGGATGTCATCATTTCCGTGGGCTACCGGGTGAAATCGCTGCGCGGCACGCCATTCCGCATCTGGGCCACGCAGCGATTGCGCGATGCTAACGCCGGCAAGCCAAACATGGGCTTGAAGACGTGGAGCGGCCGCACGGTGCGTAAGCATGACATTCACGTCGCGAAGAATTATTTGAATGCGGAGGAAACAAACTGCGCACCCTGGACTTGGTTCGAACCATCGAGGGGCAAGCATGAATAACTCGCGCGAAGACGCGAAGACGCGAAAAAATGTGGAGGAGCTGTCCGCCATCATTGTGGATTGCGCCTACCGACTCCATGTTGAGGCCGGGCCGGGCTTGCTGGAAACCGTTTATGAGGTCGTTCTGGCCAAGATGCTTGAGGAACGCGGAGTCCGGGTGCGGCGGCAGGTTGCCGTGCCGATTCAGCTCATGGGACTCAAGTTTGATGAGGGTTTCCGGGCGGACTTGCTGGTCGAGGATCAGATTGTTGTGGAACTCAAGTCCGTGGAGCAACTCGTCCCGGTTCACGCCAAGCAGGTGCTCACTTATTTGCGGCTGCTGCATCTGCCCTTGGGGCTGCTCATCAATTTCGGGTCGGCCACGTTCAAGGAAGGCGTCAAACGGATCGTAAATAATCACCAGGACTTCGCGTCTTCGCGCCTTCGCGTGAATCAAAACCGGGAAGGCCGGGCATGAGTGCCGCCGTCCATCGCCATCCCCGTTTCGCGGAATTGCGCGATTTGTTCCGGGCGCATCCTGAATGGTTCGGCGCGTGGCACGGCACGTTGTTCCGTTTCCAAACCGTGGAATTTCCCGCGCCCAAGGACGCGAGCCACCGCCCAGGGGATGGCCGGCACGCCGGATCACTGATCCGGCGGCAGTTCCACGGTCATTTCCCCGGCGTTGGCCGAAATGATTCCGGGTACCGTAAGGCGCTTTTCCCTGAGCGTCACCTGGACTTCATATTCACCCTTGAAGCCACGGAAGACTGCCAGGCCCTTTTCGTCCGTTCGCACGCTCACCTCCGTGTGCCAGTCGCGCTGCATCAGGTCACGATAGACCTGCCCATGGGGGCGCAGCGTCCAGTCCTTGCGGAAAAGCGCGGCGCCGGGAATCCAGTGTGAGCCCTCCCAGAAGCCCCATTGAAAAACCCCATCCACCGCCGGGTGGCTGAACAGGGCCAGGAAAAAATCCCGGTAGTAATCGGCGCGCAGCGCCTCGTCACTCAGCAGCAGGTCCATTTCCGTGACTTTGATGCGCAGGCCGAATTCCGCGAATCGATCGAGGATTTTGAGCAGGTTCTCCGGCGACGTGATGTTCGAACCGAAATGCCCCTGCATGCCAATCCCCCGCACCGGCGCACCCTGATCTTTAAGGTATTTGATCCTGGAGTAATAATGGTTCTGGTGCGGCGTGCCCAGCAGGTCGCCGGAGGCCAGGATTTCATAATCATTGATAAAGAGGCGGCAGCCCGGATCGGCCTGCTGCGCCACCCGGAACCAATCGACCATCGCCTCGTCGCCCAGTTTATCCATTAACAGGTGGTTGGAGTACGGCTCGTTGATGACATCCCATTCAGCCAGCCGGCCCCGGTAACGCTGCACGGTGGTGGTAATATGCTCCGCGATCAGTTTACGAAGCCGCTCCGGCTGGTCCACCAGGGCAACCGCCTCCCGGGGGAGATTCTTCTCTCCCGGCCAAACCAGGCAGTGGCCGCGGATGGAGAACCGGTTCCGCTCCAGCCAGTCAATCAGCGCGTCCGGGTTCTGGTAGCCGTTCCGGACGATGCGATGCCACTTGAGGTCATTTTCAATCACGACCCAATTAAAAAGCTGTTTAAGCGTTTCACGGTAACGATCTCCATCCGGAGTCTGGGCCAGGAGCGCCATGGATACACAGGTGCCGAAGGCAAACTCGTGCCGTCGCAACGTGGCGCGGACTTCCACGTTGGGCGCGGGGTTGCCCCCATCCTTTACCAGGACGCGCAAGTCCCCTTTGCGCAACGTTTCGACGCGGGCCTGCGCGGCTGCCCGCCAGGGCGCCCCCGGCTCGCGACCGGCATAGCTTCCCTTGATTTTAGGCAGTTGTTCAATGCGAACCGTCCGCTGAAAATTCAGGAGGCGCGGATCGGCGATTTGCACGCGCTGCGCCGCGTAGGCCAGCCGAATGCTAAACTCCCACTCGCCCGCGGCCAAGTCTCCGGGCAGTTCCATCGGAACATCCACACATTCCCAGCCGCTCCCCACAGTAATCGCGAGGTCCACAATCTTGTTCATCGAGTGCTCACGCGCTTCCACGACCACCGCCAGGCGCGCCGCACCGGTCATTGAATAAACATTGCGTGCCCAAAAACGCAGGTGGACGATATCGCCTTTCCTGGCTCCCGTGTGAAGGAGGCTGCCCAGCCGAAATTCCCAGGGGTTGGCGCCCTGGCGCGGAACGTCAACTTCCAGCGCGGAGGTGAACGCCTGGCCTGCGACTTCCACCCGCTTAAGGCTGCCGGGGGGCAGCCCATCCAGGCGCAAAATGTCCGTCTCGCTCCGCGGGAATACCAACACCCCGCCCGAGGGCAGCGGTGGAGCAACGGCAGCCGCGTATAGCGACATGAGGCCGGCAAACAGGCCGATGCACTTCAGCAGCCGCCGGGAAGCGCTTCTATAACGGAGCATGCGCGCAGCATAGCCGCCCATTGGGAAAGGTCAAAGTTGTAACCTGTTTGTAACCTGCGCGCCCCGGGGACGTCACAACGGCCTGCCACCTTCCAACCTTGGAACGATAAACCATATGCGTAACAATCAATTTGTTAGAGTGGTCATAGCAGGCCTGCTGATGAAGACACGTCACATTCTGGCCGCCGCGATCCTGGCGGGATTTTTGAGCGCGGCGTCTGGCGGCCTGGCTGGTTCCATCACAGCCAAAGGTTCTGACACTTTGGTCATCCTGGCTCAAAAATGGGCGGAGGTTTACATGGGCAAGAACCCGGAAACCAAAATCCAGGTCACCGGCGGCGGCTCCGGCACCGGGTTTGCCGCGCTGCAAAATCGCACGACCGATCTCGCGAATGCCTCCCGGAAAATCAAAGCCGGCGAAACCGCGGGGTGCATCAAGGCCTTCGGGAAACGTCCGACCGAGTATAAAGTGGCGTTGGACGGCCTGTCCGTTTACGTGAGCGCCTCAAACCCGATCACCGAACTGGACCTGGAACAACTCGAAAAGATCTTCACCGGCAAAATTAGAAACTGGAAGGAAGTCGGCGGCCAGGACGCGCCGATCGTCGTCTATAGTCGTGAGAACAGCTCCGGCACCTACGAGTTTTTCAAGGAACACGTCCTCAAAGGGGCTGATTTCGCATCCAGCGTGCAAACCATGCCGGGCACAGCGGCTTTGCTGCAGGCCGTGGCCAAGGACAAAAACGGGATTGGATACGGCGGCGCAGCGTATGGAGCGGGCGCCAAGCACCTCAAAATCAAGGAGCACCCCGGCGCTCCCGCCATCGAACCCACGGACGAAACCGTGATCAGCGGCAAATACCCGATCTGGCGTTATCTGTACATCTATGTGAATCCAAACCTCGACAAGGGCGCCATTGCCAGTTACTTGAATTGGATTCGCAGTGAGGAAGGGCAGTCCCTGGTAAAACAAATCGGGTATTACCAACTCCCCGAAAACCTGAGGGTCAAATAGCGTGGCGCGTGTCCAGCAAGCGGCCCGATCCGCGGACCTGGCCGGCAGATTCCGGTTGCAACCGGCACCCCGCGCGCCCTCGCGCAGGGTAGTGCGTGAGTTCTCAAACAAACTCCGTTATACTCGTCCTGGCGACCGATAATGACTGCCAAACACCAGGAAAAAAGAAGCATCGGCTGGATGGGCCTGAAGCGCGGCCATCACGCCAACCCTGTGGAATGGCTGGTTGAGCGCGCGATCTTCCTCATCGCGACTTCCGCCATCCTCATGGTCTTTCTCATTTTTCTCTTTGTCGCCCGCGAGGCGCTGCCGGTCTTTCTTGGGCGAACCAATAGTTCGCCGGTCCGCGAGCTCATCCCGGTGGAAAAACTGGATACGCTCAGCCCGGCCCAGGTCCAGCGGTATCTCGAACTTACTCCCAAACAGTTTCGCGAACTGGACCACGAGGCCCTGCAGGCGCTCATGGAAGTCAAAGCCGAGGCGGCCGCCGAACTGACCAAGGACAAAGACGCGGCCCTTAACACCACGGAATGGCGCTATTTGCTGGGACCGTGGCAATGGTCCGGCTACGCCAAGCCCGAGTACATCTGGCAACCGGTCTCCCAGATTCACAAATACAACATTGTGCCGCTGCTGGCGGGGAGCTTGAAGATCACCCTGGTGTCGCTGCTGTTTTCAGTGCCGCTGGCGCTGGGGGCCGCCATCTACGTTTCGCAACTCGCCTCGGGGCGGATTCGGGAATACCTCAAACCGGCCATCGAGCTGCTGGCGGGCATTCCTTCCGTGGTGCTCGGTTTTTTCGCGCTGATGATCATGGCGAGCTTTTTCCAGCAACTCTTTCGCTACGAGGTGCGGCTGAACGCGTTTGTGGCGGGCGTGGCGCTGGGCCTGGCGATCATCCCCGTGGTGTTTTCCATAGCCGAGGACGCCCTGTCGAGCGTCCCGCGCAGCTACACTCAGGCCGCGCTGGCGTTGGGTTCATCGCGATGGCAAACGGCATGGCACATCGTGCTGCCGGCGGCGCTGCCCGGCGTGTTTGCCGCGGTTGTCCTGGGGTTTGGCCGGGCAATTGGGGAAACGATGGTGGTGCTCATGGCCAGCGGCAATGCCAGCGTGCTTTCGGGAAGTCTCTTTGATTCGGCACGAACCATGACCGCCACCATTGCCGCCGAACTGGCGGAGACGGTCTTCGGCGGAACCCATTACCGGGTTCTGTTCGTGCTGGGCACGCTCCTGTTCGGCGTCACCTTTCTATCCAACCTGGTCGCGGGCCAGGTGATCTTTCGTTTGAAGCTCAGGCTGGAGGGCAAACGATGACCCCGCCCGCCACCTCACCGCCCCGGTTCCGAGCCCGCCGGTTTGATTTCGTCTCGTTCTTCTTCTCCGGGCTGACCGGCCTGGCTGCGTTGCTCATCCTGGCGATTCTTGCCGTCATTGTGGGCAACATCATTTACAATGGCGGCGCCTATGTTTCCTGGCACTTCGTGACCGGCGGCACCCAGAGCGACATGTTCGATGTGAACAAGGCCGGGGTGCTGCCCATGATCGTCGGCACCTCCGCCCGGGTCATTCTCATGACCATCTTCGTGCTTCCCGTCGGCGTGATTACCGCGATTTACCTGACCGAATACGCGCCGTCCACGTCGTTGCTTACACGGGTCATTCGCGGCGCGATCAACAATCTGGCGGGTGTGCCTTCGATTGTGTTTGGGCTGTTTGGCCTGGGCTTCTTCATCAACTTCGTGGGGCAGCACCTCGACGAACTGGCGCGCGGGCCGGAGCTGGTCTGGGGCAAGCCGGCGCTGGTGTGGGCCTCCCTCACGCTGGCCGTCATGACGCTGCCGGTGGTGGTGGTGGCCACGGAGGAATCATTGCGCGCCATTCCGCAAGGCTTGCGCGAGGGGAGCCTGGCACTGGGTGCCACCAAGTTGCAGACGATCCGCAAAATCGTGCTGCCTCAGGCGCTGCCCGGCATTCTCACCGGGGCCATCCTGGCCATCAGCCGCGCGGCGGGCGAGGTGGCCCCCATTCTCTTCACCGGCGCCGCCTACTACATGGCGGACCTGCCGCGCAGTTTGTCCGACCAATTCATGGACCTGGGCTACCACGTCTTCATCCTGTCCACGCAATCACCCGATATCGAGAAAACCCGGCCCATTCTCTACGCGACGGTGCTGGTGTTGTTGCTCCTGACCTTCGCCTTGAACCTGGTCGCGATATTGGTTCGCGCCAAAATGCGCAAGAACATGCGCCAGCTTCAATAGCCACTCGCCATGCCCGAAACCCCCGTTCAACGCATCCAGGTCTCCCCCGCTGCCGCCGCCTCCTCGGCCGCCAGGCAGGCGGCCGCTCCCACCCTCATAGAGACTCGCGATCTCTCCTTGTATTACGGCACTTCGCAGGCCTTGAAGAACATCAGCCTCGATATTCCAGAAAAACTGGTCACCGCGTTTATCGGCCCTTCGGGCTGCGGCAAATCCACTTTGCTGCGCTGCTTTAACCGCATGAATGATCTCATCGACAATGTGCGCGTGCAAGGCGCGGTGAGGATCGGCGGTGAGGATATTTGCTCGCCGGAAGTCGATTTGATTGAGCTGCGCAAGCGGGTCGGCATGGTCTTCCAACGCTCGAATCCGTTTCCCAAAAGCATCCACGAAAATGTCGCCTACGCGTTGCGTTTGCACGGGCTGGACAAGCGGGGCGGGTTGGACGAGGTGGTGGAGAGGAGCCTCCGGCAGGCGGCCTTGTGGGATGAAGTAAAGGACCGCCTGCACACCAGCGCGCTGGGACTCTCGGGCGGACAGCAGCAGCGTTTGTGCATCGCCCGCGCCATCGCCATCCGGCCGGACATCCTCCTGATGGACGAACCGGCTTCGGCGCTCGACCCGCTGGCGACCGCGCGCATCGAAGAGTTGATCCTGGATTTGAAAACCGAGTTTACCATTGTTATTGTCACTCACAACATGCAACAAGCGGCCCGCATCTCTGATCTTACGGCGTTTTTCTATCTCGGCGAATTGATCGAGCACGACGCCACGGCCAGGATCTTCACCCACCCCGCCCGCAAGCAAACCGAGGATTATGTCTCCGGCCGCTTCGGTTGAGCCTCCAACGCCCATGCAAACACATTTTGAACAGGAACTGGCCGGGCTGAAACAGAAGCTCCTGACCATGGCCAGCCATGCCGAAACCGCGGTGCGCCAGGCGCTGGACGCGCTCCTCGCCCGCGACGAAGAGCTGGCCTTCCGGGTGAGGGACAACGACTCCATCATCGATCGGTTTGAAGTGGAGGTGGATGAGCAGGGCATTCTGCTGCTCGCCAAGGCGCCGCTGGCTTCAAACCTGCGGCTGATCGCCGTGGCCATGCGCGTTTCCCACAACCTCGAACGCGTCGGCGATGAAGCGTCCAAGATCGCCAAACGCGCGCGCGACCTGGCCGCCGAACCGCCGCTTAAGGCCGGCATCGATCTTTCGCGCCTCGCCGAAATGGCGCTTTCCTTGTTGCAGGCCGCGCTCGACGCCTTTGTAAATTCCGACCCGGCGGCGGCCCGCGCGCTCATCCCGCGCGACAAGGAAATCGACCAATTGAACAAGGACATCTCGGCCGCGCTCACCGCGCTGATGATGTCCGACCCGCAAACCATTACCCGGGCCTTGCACCTGATGGTCGTCGCCAAAAGCCTGGAACGGATCGCGGATCACGGCAAGAACATCGCCGAGGAAGTGGTATTCCTGTGCGAGGCACAGGATATCCGGCACACTGCCAGACCAACCCCATGACAAACCCCGATCACCAGGCCGCCACCCCCCCGCACCGCGTGAGCACGAAACCTAAAATCCTGGTGGTCGATGATGAACCCGAGGCGGTGGAGTTGGTGACCTTCAACCTGGAGCAAGCCGGGTTCGCGGTCGCCACCGCCCTGGATGGCGCGGAGGCGCTGCGCAAGGCCCAGGCCTTGATCCCCAGCCTGATTGTGCTGGACCTGATGCTCCCGGAAATCGACGGCCTGGAGGTCTGTAAACTTCTGCGCCGAAACCCGGATACCGCCGCCATTCCCATCCTCATGCTCACGGCCCGCGCGGCCGAAATTGATCGCGTGCTGGGCTTGGAACTCGGGGCGGACGACTACCTGACCAAACCCTTCAGCCCGCGCGAACTGGTGCTGCGCATCAAAAACATCCTGGCCCGGGGCCGCCCCGCCGCTGAGGCTGAGCAGCGTTGGGCGTTTGGTGACTTGACCATCGACCCGCCCCGCCACCTGGTAACCTGGCGCGGCCAACCCATCGACCTGACCGCCACCGAGTTCAAATTGCTGGAGGTGCTGGCCGGGCGCCGTGGGCGCGTGCAATCCCGTGATACGCTCCTGCGCGATGTCTGGGATTACGATTGCGATATGGATACGCGCACCGTCGATACCCACATGCGGCGGCTGCGCGAGAAGCTTGGACCCGCCGCCGTTTTCCTGGATACGGTGCGCGGCGTGGGCTATCGTTTTGTCGAGCACGATCCGCCGCTCCCTGGTCAACCCCGGTAACCTCGCGCTCAGGCAATGACCATGTTTTGGCCCGCCCTCACCTTGTTCCTGCTGGCGCTCGCAGCGGGGGTGCATGTTCGCTGGCGCGCGGTGTGCCGCCGGCAAGCAGCGCTGGCCCGGGCAGAGCACGAGCGTCTCCGCTCCGCTCATGAGGCCGGGCGCGCCGAAATCCTCTCCCGGCAGGATGCGCTCCTTAACAGCATGGCGGAGGGGATTCTGCTGCTCGATCAGCAGGGGATCATCCAGCTCGTGAACCCCGCTTTTTCCCGGCTGTTTGGCCTGGGGGCCGACGTGCGGAACCGCACCTTGATGGAGGCCCTGCGAGCGCATGAACTGGCGGACCTCGTCACCCGCGCAAGGGGCGGCCAACCGGTGCTCGGCCATGAATTTCACCTGCAATCTCCGCACGAGCGGTGGCTGGAGGTCAACGCCTCCGCGGTCGTGAATGGAGGCGGAAAAGTGCAAGGCACTGTGCTCGTCTTTCATGATGTGACACGCCTTAAAAAGCTCGAAAGCGCCCGCCGGGATTTTGTCGCCAATGTGAGCCACGAATTGCGCACGCCGCTGTCGCTGATCAAGGGCTATGTCGAAACCCTGCTCGATGGCGCCAGCGGCCAACCGGAGGTGGCGGAGAAATTCCTGCTCACCATCGCCCGCAACACCGAGCGCCTGCGCCTGTTGATGGATGATCTGCTCGCCATTTCGCAACTCGAATCGGGCGGCGCCCGGCTGCAACTCGGGCCGGTGCGTTTGGCGGGCCTCGCGAAAAAGGTTTGCGAGGATTTCCAGTCCCGGGCAAATCCCAGGCAGGTCACCCTGGTCAATGCCGTGCCAGACCTGACGGTGCGGGCCGACCCCGACCGCCTGGAACAGGTCCTGTGCAACCTGCTCGACAATGCAATCAAATACGGACGCGAGGGCGGCACGGTGACGGTTGCGGCGCGATCGCTTCCCAATCAAGAGGTGGAGGTTTCAGTCAGCGATGATGGCCCGGGGATACCACGCGACTCTTTGGAACGGGTTTTCGAGCGGTTTTACCGCGTGGACAAGGCGCGTGCTCGCGAGCAGGGCGGCACCGGCCTCGGGTTGGCCATCGTCAAACACATCATCCTCAGTCACTCAGGCAGAATCTGGGCCGAAAGCGAGGCCGGTCACGGCGCCACCTTTCGGTTCACCCTCAGCGCTGGTTGGAAACCTTGATTCATCCAGCATTTATGTCGGCTTTGGGATGGCGGCGCAACCGCCGCCCTTCCCACCAGGAAGTTCCTCTGTTGATGCGAAACCTGGCCGATCAGCCGGGAATCCGCTGGACGATGGGATGCCCAAGGTCTTCAATTGAGGTGTGAGTTGTAGCCTGGGAATCGCCACATGAAATGCTTGTTTGTTCTGCTGTGTTTGCTCGGGCCTGCCGGGTTTCATGCCCGGGCGCAATCTCCTGATGCCTTCGCCGTGCCACTCCCCGGTTCGGCGCTTCATCCTGGATCGATCGACGCTCGCACCCGGAAACTGATGCGGAGTTATCATGCCGCGCTGGTGACCTGGGATGACATCGTGCTGGAGCAACTCAGGCCCGTCCCGGGGCGGCCGGGCTGCGCTTTTTACGGGGAGGACGGAAATGAGGAGAACCAGATTCGTCCCATAGCCTATGCCGCGCTACTGAATGCGTTCCTGTCCGCAGCCCATGGGGCCGGCCAGGACCTGCCGAGCCGGCGCCGGGACCGGATGAGGGAACACGCGGTGGCAGCGTTGCATTACCTGGCGCGGAGCCACGCCGCAAATGGCGGCCAGTGCGCGAATGGAAAACCGTGGGGGAACCAATGGCAATCGGCGATGTGGGCGTATGCAGCCGGGCTGGCAGGCTGGCTGATCTGGGATCGGCTCCCGGCGGATCTGCGCAGGGATTTGAGCCGGGTGGTTGAGTCTGAGGCGAACCGGTTCTTGGATCGGCCGCCGAAGAGCAGCCAGGCCCGGGACACCGGGGCGGAGGAGAACGCCTGGAACGCGCAGATCCTGTCGCTGGCGGCGAACCTGATGCCAGGCCATCCGCGGGGGCGGGACTGGGATCGCGCGGCGAGGGTCTGGATGTATAACAGCCTGTCGGCCGCCCGCGACAGCCAGGATTCCACGCCGGGGGACGACGCAGTGGCGATTTCAAGCTGGGTGCGGACAACCAATGTAAACGCGGACTTCACGATTGAGAATCACGGCCTCGTGCATGTGGGCTATCTGAAAACCAGCCTGAGCCTGCTGCTGGAAAATGCGCTGCCCTACACCTTGCGCGGCGCGCCCGTACCCGGGGCGTGCCGCCATCATGCATCGGATTGTTTTGACGTGCTGCTGGGCTGCATGGCGTGGGATGCCTCGGCGATCTACCACGGGGGCAACGATTGGAAATTGGTTCACACGCAGCCCACCGATGTGGGAATCTACGCTTTGATGAGTGTCCTGGCCGGGGATGAGCGAGCCGCGCGGTTGGAGGAAGTGGCATTGGGTTGGGTGCGGCGAATCCAACGAGTGGAACATGGTTACTTCAACGTGCGCCGCGACCTGGAATGGGGCGGAGCGTGTGCGATCCGGATGATCACCGCCTGGTTGGTGCATGGGCAGCGGGGACCCGGCGCGGTGCCGTTGACGGACTCACAGTTACGCGCAGAACTCACGGGCGTCCGGGTTTTTGAGAGCGGGAAGGCGATTTTGCATCGGCGCCCGGACAGCTTCGCCTCCTTCTCCTGGGGTGCGCGACGCCTGGCGCTCACCCTGCCGGAAAATGGAACCTGGGTGATCTGGCCGCACTTTGGCGGTTACCTGGGGTGCTTCAACCAGCAGGATGGCTCAGCGGCGAACGCGCGATTAATCGATTTCCGGAAGGAGATCGGGAAAGACAGTTTTGCGGTCTCCGGAGAACTCGACCGTACGGCAGCGGCCACCCGGCAGGGCTTCGCCTTTTTATCGACGGCCGAGGGAGTCACGATTTACGTGGAACGGATCCGGGTGCGCGAGGGGGCGGCGGACGTCATGCGAGAGACTGGCATTATCGGGCTGGAGTATGGGTTGGGGAAGAACTCCCGGCGGCTGCATGTGGAAGGCCAGACCGTCCGCACGGTCGGCGTGGGGGGGGCGGACAGTCGGGCGGTTCGGCTGCGGAGTCACTGGCTGAACATCGATGACCGCATCGGGTATGTAATTTGCCGGCTGCCTGGAAAACAGAATATCCTGACCTTTCACGATGAGGCCAAGGGCTCCGGCCGGGTGCCAAAGTTGCAGGAGTGGATCAGCCTGGTGGGGGATGAGGATGCCTGCGGGTACGGGGGTGGTGAGGATTGGTCCTGCGTCATCACGTTTCCGAATCAGTCTCACCGGGAGACGCGCAACCGCGCGGGGCGGGTGAAGTTCCTGGTGGCACCCGGCAAGGCGACGGTGGATTACAACGGCACACCCCTGGAGATCCGGCTGCCCGGGGATGCTGGGATCTGACCGCCAGGCGCCGGGACCGGATGAGGGAACACGCGGTGGCAGCGTTGAATTAAATCTCCACCCAACTGCCCGGGACGGGCACTGGGTAGCGGCCTTGCGCATCTGCCCGCACCGGCGGCGGGCTGTCATCGGTGAGACTCTCGATATTGGGGCAGAACTGAAAGTTGGAGGCCAGCGCTTCCTCCCAGGTGATGATTTTCCCGGAGTGAACGGCGGCCCGGCCCATGATGTCGGCCAGGTTCGACAAAGCGGCGCGCCGGGCTTCGTTATGCGGCCGGTTCTCGCGAATCGATTGCAGGAGGACGTTCCACTCAGCCTGCCAGGCGCTGTATTGGTCCGGCTTGGCCCGCCAGGCGATGTTGTCCGAAGCGATCCGCTGGTCCTTATGAATGAGCACGGGCCCCGCATGGGCGCTGCCCGGGAACTGCGCGGCGCACCGGGTGCCGTGGACGTATGTCATGCACTCGTTATGGCAGTTGGGCAGCCAGCGCGCCACATCCGTGGCCTTGGTTCCATCGGCAAAGGTCCATTCAACGGAGAGGGAGTCGAGGTTTTGACCGCAATCCGCGCTGTTGGCGGCGCGCCCGCCCACGCCGTGCGCGGCCACCGGGTATCCGTTCTTGATCCAGCAAATCTCGTCGATCTGGTGAATGTCCATTTCCGCGAACAACCCGCCGGACACCCAATAAAAATGCGTGAAGTGGCGTATCTGCCAGTGCAATTCGTTCTCGCCGGGAGGACATTTCGGCAGCGCCGCGACCGGCTGCATGCGGTAGGCGCGAATGAGCTGCACGTCGCCAAGCTCCCCGTCGTGAATCCGCTGGATGAGTTCCTTGCGGCTCTGCGCATGACGGCACATGAGGCCCGCGGCGATTTTCAGGTTCTTCTGGTCCGCCAACTCCGCGGCTTTGATGATCCGGCGCACCCCGGGTGGATCGCTGGCGAAGGATTTTTCCATGAACACATTCACCCCTTTTTCGACAGCGTATTCCAACTGGGCGGGGCGAAACCCCGCGTAACCGGTCAGCATGGCCACATCCCCGGGACGCAGGCAGTCGATGGCTTTGCGGTAGGCGTCAAAGCCCACAAACTGCCTCGCGCGCGGGACCTCCACACGCGCGCCGAACTTTTCCTGGAGGTTGGCGCAGGCGGACGCGAGCCGCTTCTCAAACAAATCTGCCATCGCCACAAGTTTGACCGGCCCCTGGGGTGATTCACAGGCGTCGGCCACCGCCCCGCAGCCGCGCCCGCCGCACCCGATCAAGGCCAGTTGGATGGTGTTGTTTTCAGCCGCGTGAACGTGCGGGAAGGCCGCGCCCACCAGGGCTGAGCTGGCGGCCAGCCGCCCGGTTCGTTTCAGGAATTCACGCCGGGTAGTGGGAAGGTTTTGTGACTGGCTCATAAGTAATTAGGCATTGCGTTTCTCAAGCAAGCCCGCAGGCATCGGGTTGCCCGGGGTCACCAGTTAGTGTTTCTTTAGCAATTCAAGCAGTTTGGCATCCAGCTTGTGCCCGTGCCAATCCTGGTACTCCACGTCCTCGCGACGCGAGTCCAGAATCCCGAAGTCCCCCCGAAAATTCCAGAGCGCGTAGCCGATCTTGTTACTGGTCAGGATATCGAGCACATCCTGGAACCACGCCAGAAAAACCTGGTGCGGGGTCTTATTCCAGCAGCCGCACTCGCCGCAATGCACCCCCACGCCACTCCTGGCCAGCGCGATCCAATCCTTGTAGTACGTTTCCAGGCGGGCCCGGTCGAATCGTTCCCCGTTCATGGACCCCGGCCACACCGGCGTGGGGCATTTCTCCGGGTCCTTGTTGGCCCAAGGGGCTTTATAGTGTGAGATGGTGCCCGGGAAATACCCCCGGCAACTCTGGGCGATGTTCAAATCCTTCAGCTCCGGCGTCACCAGGTTGCCAACCCGATTCCCGTCCGCAATCACCACATGGCCGGGGTTGGCTGCCCGGATGGCATCGACGGCGCCCTTGGCCACCGTGCGGTAGAGGTCTCCCGGGATGTCGCTGTTCCTGGCATGCTGATCGTTCATATCCGACCGCACGGACGGCTCGTTCAACAGGTCGAAGCTGATTTTGGCGGGGGCCACATTCTTAAACCGTTTTGCCCACATGGCCCAGTGGAAATAGAACGCCTCCTGCGCCTCCTTGGATTTCCACAAATCGTAGGGTTCGTGGAAGCCCGCGTTGATGCAGTAGCCCGGCGCTCGATGCAGGTTCAGGCTCACATGCAGCCCATGGCCCTGGGCGTTCTGCACGAATTCTTCGATCCGGTCCACCTCCGGCTCGTTGATTTTGCACACCTCCGCCGGCGTGATCTGTTTTGAGCGGTCGAACTCGACGTAACGGGGATAGGCCATTGGCAGCCGGACAAAGTCGAACCCCCAGTCCACCATCCATTTCAGGTCTTCATCGGTGGTGCCCCGGCGGGCTGCGCCAGGCTCGGGCGAGTTGAAATCCGTCAGGTTAAACCCCCGCCAGCGGGGCAACGGGTTGCCTGCGGGGTTGCCGGGTTGAGCGGCGCTCAAAAGCGCGGTGCCGGCCGCACCGGCCGCCGCCACGGCCACGACCGTCGATTTCACGAATTCCCGCCGATTAATCTGGTTTGTGTTCATTTGAGGCCCTGTTGTCCCAAGTGTGATGCCATTACGGCTGAAATGGCCAGCGCAAACCGGCCAACCCCGCCAGGTTGTCAACCGGCCTGCTCAACCGAACTTTTCTGATTCAGAGTTGGATCACTACCGGACGCGGCCAAGCGGGCTTCGCCAAGCCTCGTCAAAAGAACTGTCGGTCAGCGGAAGATCCGGCGGGCCATGGCCCTTACGGTTCGTCGTCGTAAAGCTGGGGATAAAGCTTGCGGGAGCACTCGGGGCAGATGCTGTGGGTGAAGCTGGCGGCGGACCGGTCGCGGATATAGACTTCCACCTGGTTCCAGTAGCCGCGGTCATCGCGGATTTTTTTGCATTGGGCGCAAATGGGCAACAGGCCGCTGAGGGTTTTGACCTGCGCCAGCGCGGCTTGCAGTTGCTGGATCAATTGCTCCCGATCCTCCTGGATGCGCAGCCGTTCCAGCGCCCCGCCACAGTGATCCACCAGCGCCTGAAAAGCCGTAAGATCCTCCTGGGTATAGGCATTAGGCGAATAGCTCTGAATCGTCGCCACCCCGCGCACCGCCGCACCCTGGCGGACCGGCACAAACATCAGCGACGCCGAGGGACGCTTGCTGCCGAAGGCAACCGCCCCAGGGAGCACTTCCTCTGGCCCCCGCAGGATCAACCGGGCGCCCTGGTCAATGATTTGCCTGGTCAACGGCGAGGGATGCGGATGATCATAGGGCGGAGGAAATTCCACCCGCTTGCCATGCACGGTGTCTTTAATAAGAAGCTGGTAGATGCGATTCTGATTGGGAGCATAGAGGTCGAGCTTGCAGGCATCCCACCCGAAGAGGCGGTCGGCCACTGCCATGATGATCTCGGCGGCTTCCTTGGCCGCATGCACCGCGCTGAGCTGCAATCCCAGGCTGGCGAGCGCAGTAATGCTCTCCCCCGCCCGTTTGCGCTCGTCCACTTCCTTTCGCAAGGCGGCCTCGGTGGCCTGACGCTGGTGAATCTCGATTTGCAGGTTGCGGCTGAGCCTGAAGAACCTCCAGCTTAAGAGCAGCGCCCCACCCGCGATCAACGCGGCCAGCAGCGCTCCCTTCCAGTAGCGAATCACCAGGGTCTGCCGGGCGGCGGGCTCATACACAAACCGGTCAAGGTCCACCTCGCCACGCAGCAGGCCGACTCGGCGGTAGGTGTCCACGATGGTCTGCCACCGCGGCTTACTCATATAGCCAGCCTCAATGATGCCGGCATCGAGCAGCGGCTCCATCTGGGTGGCTTCAAATTGGAGGTGCTCCCGCGAATGCCGGGTGGTGTACTGGTCCAGAATCAACTGGATGATCTCTCCCTGGTGAGCCATCGCATACTCCCAGCCTCTGACCGTGGCGTCCCGAAAAGCCCGCACCATGCGCGGTTTCTCGGCAAGGGTCTGCTCCGTGGTAAACAAAATATCCGCATAGAAATCGATCCCCGCGTCCCGGGGCGAGAACACCACACTGGGCACCCGGGCGTTGCTCAGCGTGAATATCTCGTCCGTAAGATAGACATACATGGCATCCACCCGCCCCTGGATGAGGCTTTCCACGCTGAAATCGTGCTTCTGGGGGTCGAAGGGATTGGTGTACCGGTTGGTCTCCATTCCCTTGAGTTTAAGAAACGCCAGCAGGTCGGCCGCATCCGGCTCCATGTAAACCTGTTTGCCCGCCAGATCCTCAATCTGGCTGATGCCCCGGTCCCGCCGCCCCACGATCACCGCCGGCGAATGCTGAAAAATGGCGGCCACAGCCACGACCGGAACCCCGGCGGCGCGGTAACGCACCAGGTCGGTCCCGTAAATGCCGAACTCGCTTTGGCCCTTCAGCACCGAATCCACCGGGCTGAAAACCCCACCAGCCTCCCGGATCTCCACCTCCAACCCGGCCTCCCGGTAGAACCCCTTGTGCAACGCGGCATAGTAGCCGGCAAATTGAAACTGATGGCGCCATTTGAGGTGTAACTGCACCCGCTCCAGGACTGCGGGCCCCGCCCACGTCTTAATGAGTCCGCACAGCAGAACACCCAGCAGCAACACAACCCATGCCCGGCAACTCCGGATGCCGCAGGGTTCAGGACGGTTTGCTGCATTGCAATGAAACATCAATCATTGAATCTATCAGGCGGGCTGTCCGGGCGCCAGCCCGCTTCGGTCTGAGGATTATGGCACGCCCCCCCCGCTGCCCAGGCCAATCCACCAGGTTGGTGGAAGTCTGGAGCGGGCAAATTCATCTGCACCAGTCCCGGTTCATTTTGAAGGAGACAACGAGCGGACTTCCGAATGGACCGGACGCCGCGGGCAACATTTCCGCCGACTGGCAATTTGGCATCGCCTGCAACGCGGCGCTGAAACTCTGCACCGTGCTGATGGATACCTCCGGCTACCGCCCGGAGAAAACGCTCCAGCACTACCGCACCTTGCAGGCGTTGCCGCTATGGCGAACCCCATTAGCGAGCCCCACCCCCAGCCCTGACCGTGACTATCGGGCATGTCAGGCCGCATTCCCCCTCCCAGCGCCATTTCTGTTCCAGCTTGCTTCTTTTCTTAGCGCCTTTGTTGTTCAACTCCCCTTCGCGTTTCTCCCCGGGAGTGCCCGACCGCACCAAACTATAAGTTACTGGCGGTGGCCACAGCGCAAGCTGGCCGGCGACACCATCGACTTCTTCATGCAAGTGCTGGGAATGTCCTTTCACCACGCCATGCGCGAACTCATCGGCGGCTGACAACCGCCGACCGCTTTCAAACCGGCCACTGGCGTCGTAGTCTTGCGACGCCAGTGTTGACGCCTCG
>JBBQYD010000019.1:0-22168 GCA_038209025.1 Verrucomicrobiota bacterium
CGGTAGCCATCACGCTCTTCGGTCCGACCAGCCCGGCGGCGCTGGCCTGCGTCGTGGGCGTGCTCGTCGAAGTGCCGGTCATGCTGTCAGTGTGCAAGGTTTGCATCCGGACACGCCCCTGGTTTGCCGGGATCCACTGAGTCGAAGGCCAGGAAAACCGCCTGCTTTCCCATCTCCTCACCGCGGCCCGCCTTGAAACCGGGATCGAAATCCGCTGGGGCATCCCCATGGGAGATCAACCGGTTCGCGCCCGATTCCGCGGAAGAACTTGCTCAGACCACCCGGGTCTGAAGGCCGTATAGCTGACCGAACGCCAGTAATTCCCGCTTTCGGTCCCCCAGGAAGAACAACTGGTGGAAACCGGGGAAGCTGAGCACCTTGCTCCCACCGTCAAATCGGGCTTTCACCGACACGACGCAACCCCCGGCTGGAGGGGCATCGATATTGCCCAGCACATTGCCCGCCGAAACCAGCAGTTCGGTCTTCTCCTGGCCGGCCACGCCGGCGGGAAGCACATCGAGACATGTCAGGCGCTCACCGATCGGCCAGAGGGTGCGCGGCACGGCGTCACGATTGCCGTGGTGATGAATAATGTCGAAAGGTTCGGCTGCCTCGCCAAAGCCGCGCAGGCGAGTGGCGCAGGAGCAGTGCGCGCCGATGATCGTGTCGTCGGAGGTGTCGGCAACCGGGTCCTGCTGGAAGCCGGGCCGGTCGAAAAGATATTGCACGATCACGTGGGCGGCAATGGCCCCCACATCGGCCTCACACGCCGCGGGAATGCCTTCATCGTTCATCCGCGACCAGGCGATGCAGGGCAGGCTGACGGTCGTTTTGCCGAGTGCGCCGAGGCAATCCATGCTGATCGCATCCCCCTTCTCGCGTCGCAGGATCTCCCCCGCCACGTAGTAACTCTTGAGCCCGTTGATCACGTCCTGGCGCGTGGCACCGCGGACCTGCCGCGCCTGCCGCATATATTGGCTCGCCGCGCGCTCGATCTCTGGGGTGGTCGCCATCGCGTTGTAGATATCGAGGAAGGTGGAGGCGGGCACATACTGCAACTCGATCCCCAGGTCGGGCAGGCGTTTGGTGATCCGCCGCTGACCGGCAATCACAACGCAACGGGCCCGGCGCATGCGGGCGCCAGCCCCGAGCATCTTCACTCCATACTCAAGTTGGCGGGTGTCGTCGGTGGAAAAAATCACGCAGCCCGGACGCTCAGCCAGTGGCAGCGTGTTGACCGTGAAGGAACTGCCAAGCGGTGAGTAAACGACCGTCGGAATGCCGGTATCGGCGGCTTTGGCGGCCGTCGGCCAGGCGTGTTCCTGCCGGTCCAGCAGCAGAACGAGCAGGCCCTCGGCCCCTTGGTTCCTGGCCTCCGCCAGCCAGGCATCAGCCTCTGCCGCGCTATGGATCGGCTCGGGACGCAGGCAGAGGTTGATCCGGTTGGCGCTGGCCGCGGTGAGGACCGTGCCGCTGAAACGACGCCGGGCCGCCTCGCCGTCGTAAATCTGTCCGGGCCATTTCATTCCGTATTCGCCGGCCCGGCGGACGAATGCCGCATGTATGAGGGGCACATGGGAAGCTGCCGGTCCCTCGGGACGCCGCGAGGCAATTGCCGGCAGCGGGGAATGGAGCAAACTGCGGCAACCGGTCCCGAGTGCCGAACCGGCCAGCAGGAGGGCTGTGCTTTTAAGGAATTGACGACGCCCGGCATCATGGCACCCGTTACAGTGCGCGAGACAGCGATTACCGCCACGTGGTTTCTTCATAGGGATGATGGCTAAAGGTCACCGAGAGAGATGTAACATTTGCTGGTCCTTGCCAAGCACAAAAGAGAAACTCTCAGCGTGGCTGCGGAGGCCTCGCCAGGAGGGCGCAGCCAACCCCACGACCTGGTCTGAGCCCAACCGAACAGCCAGAGAGCGCCGGCTTCCCACACCGTGGCGAACCGTGGCCGTGCTTCCGTGTGGCCGACCGCCAAAGCGGAACTCCGCGCCAGGCAATGCCCGGCGCGGAGTTCAGTAGCCAAAAAACGGTTGAGTCGGCGGTCCGCTACGGGGCGGCGGATACCTGCACCCGGTAGAAACGGGGTACGACGGACGAGAGGCTGTCGGTGAAGAGTTGCCCGCCGTCAACACCCGGCACAATGGGACTGCCCAGGCTGCTCCAATCGCCCGAATCCAGACTGGCGCGGTGTTGGACCTGGTAGGATTTGCCCGCTTTCCCAACCCATCGCATTTCGATATTACCCCCGGCGATGGCTGTCGTCAGCAGGATCGGGAGGGCGGCGGGTTCAATCGAGCCGCGCACTGCCACGTTGTCTAGGTCGAATGATCGCCAAAATGGGTTCGAATCCATGAAGAACCGGACGCGGTCCATGGTCGCGCCGTAGGGGAAATTGGTGGTTCGGGCGTAGATGTATTCCGGGATCGCGTGTTCCCAGACTCCAGAATGGCACAGCCACACAGAGGCACTGCCCATGGCAAGACTAGCAGTGCCAAACCCATCAGGGCGATCATAGATAATATTACCCGCTCGATTGTTCAGCACGGTGAGGACGCGAACCGGAACGTCATTAGGCCCATAAGAATAGGATCCGGTGGTCGTGCGGATGGTGCTGGTGGACATCGTCAGGGAAGTGACGTGCGCCGCACCGCTTGCATTTCGGGCATCCACATTCAGCCAGCGGCTTGTGTCATCGGGGTAAAACCGGCCAATGAAGTCAAAGGCATAGGCAAGCACCTCCTGCGGCTCAAAGACGGGGGTAATCAAACCCGGGCTCAGGTTGTGCGTATTGCTCAGCTGCAAATACCGGTTCCCGGAGCCTTGGCCGAAAGCGTTCAACGCATCCTCCAGCACCCCCCAGGAACCGTTGGTCCCGGTCCAGGTCGCAGTGCCCCACAAGCCACCTGCGGCAGTGGTGGCAGGGGGGGTGCCGGGCTCACAGCGATTGAAATCTTCCGAGAAAAGAAGATTGGTGATCGACGCGTGAACGGTGGGCAGCAGCCCGCGTGAACCGTAAACCTCCACATTATCCAAATCGAACGAGCGCAGCGCGGCATTGGAATCTATGATGATCTGGATAGTGTCCATAAAGGCTCCTGCGTTCGTAATGCTCGGGAGGTAAACGTATTGAGGAATCAAATGCACCCAAATCCCAGCCTGATCCCCGGTGTAACGGTAAACCCACACTGACGCCTTGACCGAATCGAGGTTGGTGGTTCCCAGACCATCCGGACGGTCATAGCTGATGCTTTCCGCCCGGTTGTTCATAATGGTCAGGATGCGGACCGGAACATCATTACCTCCGATCGATGGATTGGCCGGAATGTCCGTGGCAGCCGTGCGGATGAGAGCATTGTTGTTACGGACGGAGGTGTAATGAGCGTAAGCTGTCCCGATGCGGACGGCGGCGTTGAGCCAGCGGGTCCCATCTCCAGCGGGGTATCTTCCGATGTAATCAAACCCGAAGCTGAGCACATCCTGCGCGAAGAAGGCTGGTGTTATTAAACTCAGGTTGCGGGTGGAGGTCGATCTCAGAAAGCGATTGGTCGTGCCCTGGCCGAAAGCGTTTTCGCCGTCCGCAGCCACCCCGCAGGTGCCTTCGGGGCCTGTCCAAACCGCGGTTCCCCACAGCCCGCCCGCCGCAACCGTGGTGGGTATCGTGGCCAACTCATGGCCGCTGAAGGTTTCCGAAAACAGCAGATTGGTGATGGCCACGTGCGTCTGCGCATCGAGCGATCCAGCCGTGATGACCAGGCCGGCGACCAGGGAGCGGCAAATACATAGCTTTTTCATGCGCATTGGAATTGGGATGGTTTGACGTCCAGCACAGTAAACCAACGGAGCAGGGCCGGTCAACGTCGTTTGCAGATTGCACGATGCTTCGCCTGCAGCACTGCACTTTGCAAGGGGTTGGCCGTGTCGGCGGGGAGGGCGGAAGGGCGGCACGGACATAAACCGCTCACTATCACCACCAGCAGCCCGCCTCCAATTCATGGCCCCAAAAGTGCTCAAGTCTTCTGTGGATAGTCTCATCCGGGAATATCCCTTGGCTAAGAGCGCAGCGCTGCAACTGAGACCGAAATGAATCAAGCAGCAGTCTCAGCCAGCAGTTTCGTCTTAAACAGGAGTTGCATGAAAACGTACGCCATCCATTGGAAATCCACCGTCAGCGGAAATGTCGGAACGGGCACAAAACTCTTCGAGAAGGAAGACGCCGATCGTCTGGCCACAGAATTGAACGAGGAATACCCGGACATTGATCACGAGGCGGTAATCCCCCAGCCTCCTCCGCCGGCGGCCGCTGAGGTCGAACCGGCTTCATCACTAAAAAACTAAAAGGAAATTCCATGTTACGAAGCATTAAACAGATTCACGGATGCAAACTCGGTGCGTCCGACGGTGAAATCGGTCACGTGACGGATTTCTATTTCGACGATAAGCACTGGGCCGTCCGGTATGTGGTCGTGGACACGGGTTCATGGATACCGGGGCGTTCGGTGCTCCTTTCCCCGCATGCTTTCGGAAGCCTCCCCGAAGAGGGGAAGATTTTGCCGGTGACCCTGTCTCGCAAGCAGATTGAGGACAGCCCGCCCATGGAATCGCGCAAGCCGGTCTCCCGGCAATATGAAGAGGAGTATTACCGGTATTACGGCTGGCCCTACTATTGGCAGGGTGACGCCGTGTGGGGCATGAGCGGCTTCCCCATTCTATCGGAAAAATCGAAGCCGTTCGTGGGTGAACCTCCGGCCAAAAGTGCCGCGGAGCGGGAACGTGTGGGCGTTCATTTGCGCAGCGCTCAGACCGTCATCGGATACCAGATTCAAACCGGCGATGACGTTGTCGGTCACGTGACCGATTTTATGATGGATGACCAGAGCTGGGTCATTTGTCATTTGGTGGTCAACACTGGGAACCGGTTTTCCGGTAAGAAGATACTCCTCCCGCCAAGCCAGGTTGACCGGATCAGCTTCGAAGAATCCAAGGTGTTTGTAAGCACGACAAAGGAAGCTATTCTACATGCGCCGGTCCATGACCCGGTGTAGGACGACTTCCGCGCCAGGCTCGATTCGGGAGGAGTCATTCCCGGGGAACGGATCGTGGCGGCATCACCGATGGCACCATCGACGCGCCTTGGCGCCGTACGATCTTGATCAATCCGGCTCCCGTTTCGCCGGGAAGGTGCAGGTTTGCCTGGCAGCGGTCGTTATTTGAAAATCAACAACCGGATGAACTTCCCCAACTCGAGGCCGAGCGGCACGGATCCCTGAGACTATGGGCTGAGGCCATAGAATGCCGGCCCGGGGCCTGGGAGTATCGTCACTCGCCTTTGGCCACCGGAAATGTGTGGCTGGGCGCCAGTTTTAGTCCAGGCAGCCCCTAACCCGAGGGCGGTGAGGATGAGGGATTTGAGTTTCATTGAATTTGTTTTTGCTTTGTTATTGGCCGGGTTTGGTTAGTTGCTGAACCAACGCCTTGAGTTCCGCCAGTTCCTGCCTTAACGCGGCATTCTCGGCTTCCACCTTCTGGTTCAAGCCCTGGATCGCCGCCAGCGCCACGCCATCGGCGTCCACGGTGGTGATGCCTGTCTCGCTTTCGCCCACGGCGAAGGCGGCCTTGAAGTCCTGGGCCATAGGGCCGATGTGGCGCACGCTGGTGGCTTGGCTCTTGTAGTTCCACGTCGCCAGCGGCAGCGCGGCCACTTTCTCTAACACTGTTTGCGCATCCACCGGCGACCAATTCTCCTTCGCATTCCGGTCGCTCAACGTCGTCCAACTGCCGCTGCCAGCGGCCAGAAACACGCCCACCGTGGCGTTGGTATTGGCGAAGAGCCGGTAGCCGCCACTGGCGCGCATAGTCACGGAGCTGGCGTTGGTAGAGGCGATATCCGCATCGGTGCCATCGCCCCAAACAAACGCGCCAGTGTGGCTGGCCTTGGCGCGGCGGCCGGCGGCAAAGGCATAGTTCGTGGCCGTGTTGTTATAGCCTCCGGGAATGGTCGCATAGGCCGATTCGGCCGCGATGGTGTTGAGCCAGCCGCCGCCTATTGCGCTGCAAATCGAGTTCGTGCCAATGCCGTTCAAGTAACCGCCCGGAATGGCCGCATAGGGCGATTCCGCCGCGATGGTGTTGAGCCAGCCCCCGCCTATTGCGCTGCGTTGGGAGAGCGAACCGATGTTGTTTTCGATGCCCCCTGCGATGGTGCCCCCCAACGCATCGGTCGCGATGTTGTTGTCCCTGCCTCCGGCAATCACACAATCGGCCGCACGGCTGCCGACCAAATTAAAGGAGCCACCGCCAATGACCGAGCCGGAGGAGTTGGTCTGAATCACGTTGCCCACACCGCCGCCAATGCTGCTAAATGGGGCCGCTACGATTTGCTGCCGGTAAACCGTATTGGTGGTGGGGATATGTTGGGGATAACTGATCTGGATGTCCGGTTCCGCGCCGCCACCCGTGATGACGGAACCGGCCCCGGTAACTTCGTTGCTGCGATAGCCCGCTGCCAGATTGACCCGGCCTTCGGTCAAGGGTTCGACGCGGAAGGCGCGGGTGCCATTGACCCTGAACTCCAGCGGCTGGTTGTCCGTCGTGCCCAGGAAATGCGTGCCCGGAGTAGTGCCCGCATTGCCGCCCAACTGCCAGAACGCCCCCGGCGACAACCCGCCCAGCGTGGCCGCATTCACATTGGTCAGCCCGCCGCCATCGCCCGCAAAACGGCCCGCCCGCACCTCGCCTTGAAACGTCGGGCTGGTGTTCAGCCGCGCAATGTTGGCGGTTAGCTGCGTGTCCGGCAGCGTGCCCACCACCTGGCTGACGGGCAGCAGCGTGGCCAGATTGTCGGCTTGGCCGGCTTTGACGGCGAATTGCGCCTGGGGCGTGGCTGTCAGCCGTTGACGGGGGGTGAGCGTCGTCAGCGAACCGCCTTGGGGCCGCACGGCCAATTGCAACCAGCGCGGACTGCCGTCAAACACGCCTTCCCCCGGATCGCATTCAACCGTGAACAGGCCGTTTCTCACCGGCACCGCCAGCACATCCACGCGTGATCCGACGACGTCGCCCAGCGTCTCGTCATCGAAAACCGCCAGCCGGAAATCGTAGCTGCCGTTGGCGGGCACTCCCGCTTCGATGAGCTGGCCTTGATAGGTAAAAGCCGTGAGCGGCGGCGGAGCCCAACTGCGATTCGTAAACAGAGTGAGCAGGAGGCTGATGGCGATGATGGATTTAATCTTCATCTTGTAGTAGTCAATGACTGGCTTGCAACCACTGTTCCAGCGCGGTTTTAAGGGTGAAGGTTGGTTTCATGGATGTTTTACGTTTTGTTTTTTTGGTTGCGAGTCAGGCCGGTGATTAAGGTTTGAACAGACGATAGAATTTGGTGGGCAGGGTGGCGGGCACGACCACGGGGTTGGTGGCTCCGCTGAGGGAGTTGACCCAGTTGGTGGGGGCGAGGCTCAAAGTTTCCTGCAACACAAAGCCCGGCGTCGCGGGTGCCCACGCCACGGTGGCCAAGCCGGGCGTAGCGGACGTGATGGTGAGGGTGGGGGCGCCGGCTGTTTGCACCGCCCCCGGCAAGGCCCAGAAGCCGCCGGTGAGGGTATAGTTGCCCCCGCTCATCGTGCCGGCATCCGGTTGGCCGATGGTGCCGCTGACGACATAGACGCCGCCGGTGCTGGTGCCGCCGCCGCCGTCGATGGTGTGCCAATCAATACTGTAGGACTGGGCGCAAAGCGATGCGCCGCTGGCGAAGATGCTCAAGATGGCGACCGTGTAGGCTTTCATAGTTTTTATGCTCTGGTCAGGGGCGGCCAATGGTAACCGAACCGCCGTAGGATTTGATTCTCATGGGTTTCGTCACGTGCCGCGTTTCGGAACTGGTCCCGGTCTTGATCGTCAGGATGCCGCCGGGATAAACCGCGTCCGCGCCTTCGACGAACGTGTTGAACGGGAATGTGAAGCTGCCGTCCTCGGTGCCGCCATAGGGGAAATCCACCCAGGTGTCGTAGCTGGATTGAATTTCAATTGTGATCTCGTCCGCCTCAGCCGCAAAGGGCTGGACCACAATTCGTGTCCCGGACAGGGTGCCGTCGTACCAACGCAGCAATGGCGTAGCGGTGCCACCGCCCCAGGCTTCACCTCGACCCCGCGCCAGGTCTGGCGAACCGGCGGTCATGATGGCAAACATGCTTGGCCACCACAGCACAGTGTAAGACGGGGTGCCGGCAGTAATTGTGTGGGAGCCTCCGCTGGGGCAGAGACCCGGCGTGCCGCCGGTGCCGTAGCAGAGCGACTGGCATTTACTGCACGGTGCCCACCCCCGGACGCCGAGGGCCTCTGGATCATCGTCACGCCGGAGGCGGTAATCGCGGACGCCCGCCAGATGTTTGCCCCCGGCGGTGCAGGCGCTGCTTGTCACATTCGGAGAGTAGAAAAGCTGGCTGCATTTCTGGCAGGATGCCCAACCGGGCACACCTCCTGCGGAGGACACGTAGGGGAGGCAGAGATTGGTGGCCTCCGCCACATGATTGGTGTTTCCCAAGGGGCAAGGGCGGTTGCTGCCGTCCATGAAGAATAGGCCCCTGCAGTTGCTGCAGCGCGCCCAACTGCGCTCGGCCGTGGGATGATAAGTCACTGTGTATTCGATGGGGTTCTTGTTGCCATCTTGCTGCACATGCCAGATGACCAGTCCATTGCCGGCCACGCCCGAATCATAGCCACTGCCGACCGACGCCGGGGTGCTGGTGCGGTACTCCAGCAGGAAGAACTCCTGAAAGCCACGCTGGGCGCTGGCGGGATCGTAAAGAATCACCGGTGCGTTGCTGCGCATGAACTGAGCCGCCGGCAGCGTCAGCAGGGCGCTTTCCCTCAGGGACTGGATACGAGGCTCGCACCAGGCCAGTTGGAGCTTGTGCCAGGGATCTGGATGAACGATGTCCCGTCCGCCGCCCATGATGGTGTAACCATCGCTGAGGTCCTCATCCTTCCCATAGATGTCACGGCTGTGACCGCCTTGCATGACATGAATGATTTCGTGGTTGACCACGACGAGCGGGGCATCATTGACGTTCTGAAACGTGAACTTTCCGTCCCACCGCAGCGAACTGTTGGGCAGGGGAAAATTGTAAGGACCGCGGGCGCCGCCGCCGACGGTTTCATCATTGGACAACAGCACCAGGGTGCATTCGTCATTGGTGATGTTACCATTGTGATTCACATCCAGGTTGGTGATGCCCGCAAAACCAGGTTTGGAGGCCGCCCACCAGAGGAAGTTCGAGGCATAATGCGCGTCGGCCGTCCCGTTGCGCCCCCCCACGAGCGCGGCGATGCCGTTGTAGTTACAATTCGTGTCCAAGGTGAGCATGGTTATTCCTGCCAACGAGCAGCCCATGCGGCCATTGGACGCTTCGAATAAATAGCCGTTTATGGAGGGGTTGGTCTTGCTGACTCTGACGACCCAGTTTGAATAGTAGTTCTCAGCCGCCGCGTAGTTTGTGTCCGCAATGCCCGGCCCCATCGGGAAGGGGTGGCTGATGTTGGCGGGCATGCCCTGGTTCGTGAAGTTGACCAGGATGATTGCCAGGGGTTGCGTCCGGTTGGTCCGCATGGTGCCGTAACCAAAATCCTCCAACGGGGGATCGCTGGCCTGGCATGCGTTCGAACAGACGAGGACCGCGCAGGTGATCCCGACGGCCAGTCGGCCTCCGACGTGGCGGTGACTCGGCAGAGCGTCGCATACTTTGCGATAAAGGAAACCGGCGGCGCTCCGCCAAGACCCAGTCCGGGGAATGTTAAAACAGTTCATGGCCATATCCTGTGTGTGTTTCTCAATGCAAAGTGATTACTGCAAAGTGACCAGCACGAGCACCAGCCCGCGTCCGCCCTTCAGCGGCGTCATGGCCTTGCCGAGAATCGCGCCTTGGGCTTCCATCGGGTTCACGGCCTTCATCGCATGGCCGGGCGTGTCGGAAGTCGTGAGCAAGTCGCCCGGCTCGACCGGATTCTTCGTGGCATCCACGAGGGCATACACGCGCCCGCTCAAGGCCACGTTGCGTCCGCCTTCGAGCTTCTCCGTCTGGATCATACTGATGCCGGGTTGCACGCCACCCGCGCCGCTGACGATGCCAGCGACCTTGTGGTCGTAAGCGCTGGTGCTGAGCTTGAGCCGGCCGGGTTGATCAGGATCAATCACCACCACGGCGCCGGGTTGGACGGTGTCGCCTGACATGGCAAACGGCTCGGCCAAATCGGCGCCGCCACGGATCGTCAGAGTGGCGCAACTCATGTCCGCCTCAGTCCAGAACGCGTTCGTACCGGTGAAGAACCTGGCGCCTCCGGTGGCCCGGACGTAGAACGCGTTGGATACGAGGGTGCTGGTGCCGAAATCGGCATCCGTACTGTCGGCCCAGACAAACGACCCCGTGCCCCAGGCATCGGCGCGCCGGCCTGCCGCGAAGCTGTAGTCACCGTAGGCGTCGTTGTCCCGCCCGCCGGGAACCGAGGCGTATAATCCCCGCGCCCGGTTGCCGCTGCCGCCGCCAATGCTGGCGTAATTGTCTGAGGCACGGTTGTAATATCCCCCGGCCACGGTTGTGTAACCGGCGGTCGCCGAATTGGTTTGTCCGCCGCCAATGGCGCTGTAGTCCGCGTCGGTCCCGATGTCATTCTGGTGGCCTCCGGCGATGACTGCGGACATCGAACTGGCGGCGATGTGGTTGTCGTAACCTCCGCCAATGGCGCTGTAATCGGTGTTGGTGCCCAGACCATTTCCATCACCTCCCGCAATCGTGGCACTCCAGGAATCGGCGGCGATGCTGTTACCTTTGCCGCCGCCAATCGCGCCGTTTCGGACATTCGTACCGATGCTGTTGCCAGAGCCTCCCGCAATCGCGGCATACCAGGAACTGGCCTGCACGGAGTTGTCCCGCCCGCCACTGATCGTGGCCCCATCGGCCCCGCTGATGTTGCCCAGGCCGCCACCAACGCTCCCGAAGTCGGCCGTCACGTTGTTTGGACTGGCGCTGCTGCCACCACCCGCCACCACGGCACCGGACAGACCCGCCGCAACCGAATTGCCTGAGCGGCCGCCCACGATATTCGGACTGCTGCCACCCGGTTCAAGGCGGAGGGAGCGGGCGCCATTCACGCGCAGTTCCAGCGCCTGGTTATCCGTCGTGCCGAGGAAGTTCACGCCCGGCGAAGTTCCGGCGTTGCCGCCTAACTGCCAGACCAGGTTGGTCCGCGCCACATTCGCCGCGAGCCGCGCGTCCGGCACTGTGCCGCTGGCCAGTTTGCTGGCGTTGAGGTTGGTCAATGCCGCTCCATTGCCGAAAAAATTCGCCGTGATCGTTCCGGCGGTGAAATCGCCCGAAGCGTCCCGGGTGACGATGGCGTTAGCGGTGTTGGCGGCCGTCACCGCGCCCGCCGGCAGCCCCGCGGCCATCATGGCGTAACCTACCGCGCCCAAGGGCTGGTCGGGCGATAGTTGCGTGAAACCTTGCACCCCATCATTGAACCAGAGGCGCAGGCGGGCATTGGCATTGGTGAAAACGCTGGCCGGAAGCGGGTTCATGTTCGTCAGGCCACTGTCGCCGAGCAACACGGTGAACAGGCCCTCGGCCACCGGCACCAACACCACCGACCCCGGCTCAGACCCCGCCGTGCTGGTGCCATCATGTCACCAGAACGTCAGTTATATCGCATGCGCGGGGGGCGCGGCAATGTCAATGTAGGTGGAGATGCTGTAGTTGAAGCCGCCATTAATGATCGTCACCGCAGTCACTTGTCCGCCGGATATCACGGCGGTGAGCGACGCCCCAGAGCCTCCTCCATGCACCGGATCAATGGCGCGGACGATGGGCGGGGTCAAATAGCCCAGGCCGCCATCGGTCACCACCACTGCCGTGATCTTGCCGGTGAGGCCGTTGATCGTTCGGCTGGCTCCGGCCTTCTGGGTGGCAACGGGCTGCCCCGGATCCACCAGGGCAAACTTGAACTGGCCGGAGCCGGAGAAGTTGGTGCCATTGGCGGTGATGCGCCCTTGGTAACTGATTGTTTCCGGCACTTGGGCGCGGAGGGTTAGGCTGCCGTTGGCCAGCAGGGCCAAGGCGAGCACCGTGGTTATGGTGTTTGTTTTCATGTTTTTAGTGGGTCTCGGAATTTTTGCTTTCCCTGGTCTGATTAAAATGACCACCTGCACGGTGGCGATTCAGGCTTGGTTTCATGTTTTGGCCAGAAGGTGGTTTCCAGGACATTAGGGGGTAAAACCGGTCATTGGATCCGGACGCGATAGAAGCGGTGGGGGGCGTCGGCGGGCAGGTTCCTCCAGGTTTTCGGGGTGGCGATTGTGCCGGAGGTGAGCGGTATCCAAGCGAACGAGCCGGGCACTTCCTGCCAGTTCGGATACGCCAGATCATCCGTGAATTCGACCGCCGCCCCCGCCCCGCCCCGACAGACGGTTTGCAGGGTCGCAGTGCCGTTGATAACGCTGAAATCCAGCAGTTCCACCCGCGCGGCGGGAAGCGCGGCCAGATCACCGCGCCCGGCGTTGTAGCTGGGCACGACATTGTTGTAGAGCTGGGTGCGGGCGAACCCCGACGACGGGAGATACTGGTAAACGTCATCGTACATCGTGGCTTCGTAGCCAAAAACCTTGTTCGCCGGCGCGCTGCCTGGAGCGCAGGCGATGCCGCAGCAAAAGGGAATGTTCCCGTCGAGGAGCGGGGCCTTGTCCTCGTAAATCGGCACCAGCGTCCCGGTGCGCGGATCGAGGCGATAAACGAATTCGTTGTAGGCAAAAAGGAGCGAGCCATCGGGCATTTGCGTGAGGTCGCCGCCGGTGTGGATCAGGGCGAGGTTCGCGGACAAGGGCACTGCGGGCCCGATCTCCAGACCTGAGGCGGGGCTGACCTCAATCAACTCTTTGGCCGCGAAGTCGAAAGCGAGCAGGCGGCCGGACAGGGTGAACGTGGCGCCCCGGACGTTCCTTCCTGGCAGCACTGGACCGACGACGCTGGCAACCGCTGTCGTAGAGTTCAGCGCCAGCAGCCGTGAGCCACCGGCCGCATCCACTTGGAAGACAAAGAGCCCCCCCGCAGGCGGCATTGCCAAACCATCCGCCTCGATCTCCGCGCCCGCCAAAGTGACGCGCCCGAGTTCGAGGTAGTTCGCCCCATTCTCGTCAAAGTAGAACATCGTGGTGGGAGGCTGGGAGTTCGGGTCGTGGGTCTTGAGTCCCCAGACGCCGTTGGCACCGGGTATCGACAACGCCAGCCGGCTGATCTCGGTGGCCGTCAGCCCGCGGCTGTAAACGCGCACATCATCAATGCTTCCGGGAAAGGGGCAATTCCCGTTGTCGTCCCGGCCGATGCGGAAAGCCGAGGTCGAATGCCGCACCGTGACGGCGCCGATGACGTTGGTCACCTGCGGCACGCCGTTGAGATAAAGTTTCACGGCGTTCTGGTCGTAGGTGGCGGCGACGTGCAGCCACACGTTCGTGGGCAGCGGTGCGGGATAAGTCACGGTCGTGTAAACGCCCGGCCAGGCCTGACCATTGGTGTTGAAGGCCAGAAAAATCCAGGTGGCGTTGTAGGCGAAGCCAAACTGGTAGCCTTGGTTGAAATTCACCTGATCGCTCGCATTGCCGACCCGGTTGATGATCGAGCGCCCCGGCGCGCCGCCAGACACGTCCGCGGTCTTGTCCAGTTTCACCCACGCCTCCAGCGTGAACTGCGTCCAATCGTTCAGGTCACCGGAGGCATCCGGGATGCCCACCGACTGGTTAATGCCGTTGAGCTGAAAAGCTTGTCCGAAGCGCCCTGGCCCAAAGGTCGCGCCGCTACTGCCGTGATGCGCCCCGGCGGAGTCAAGGTAGTTGCCATCCGCCTGCCACCAAGCGATGAGGCCGGGCGGCAGCGTGTTGGTGGTCCATTGCTGGGCCTGGAGGGGGGCGGCCGTCAGGAACAGCAGGCAGATCTGAGTGAGTCGGCGGGTTATCATGGTTTGATTGCGTTTGATTTAAACAGTTAGACATCGACAGGTTTCGTCCGGCTTATTCGCCCAGGCGGACCTTGAGCCGGTAAAATCGCGGAAGACCATCGGCGGCGTTGGACACCGTCATGGACGAACCGGTGCCCGGGATGTTATTGGTCACCGCGCTCCAATCGTTCGTCGCCGACAACGACGCGGCGGTTTCCACGAGGTAGAGGCGTCCGGTGCGGGTGCCAAAGTCCAGGAGGCAGGTTCCGTTCGTGATGCAGACGCGCTCGATGCGCAGATAATCCAGCCGGTTGGTCGGCACGGTGCCGGCAATGAATTCGCTCCAATTGTCCGAACCGTCGCCGTCGGGATCGGTCAGCACGCCGGAAATGGTCTCGTTCTCGCGGTCCGGGCTGGTCCAATACTGGTCGCGCCAGACCAGATAGGGCGAGGAGGCTTTGGTCAGGACCACGTTGTCAATGGCTTCCTGATCGTCGCCGGAAACGGTCTCAGCCAGGAGCGCCACCTGGACGGCATTGCGCAGGACGCTGGCCAAGACTTCCTCCGTGACCCCGAAGTTAGTGGCGGTCAAGGGCACCTCGTAGCGCGACCAGGTGTTGTTAGGTTGCAGGATGCTGCCATAAACCGTCTGGCCGTTGGCACCCAGGATTTGCACAAAGTCGCCGACGCCGAACGCATAATCGCCGGAGACAATGCGGTAGTCGAAAGCCAGCATCCGGTAGCTGCGCCAGTCGCCACACCACGCCTCTGGAGAGGCAAAGCCCCACCGGTCGCCACCGCTATCGGAACCGTGGAGATAGCCGCCCGGATTGCCCCCGCTGCTCTGCCAGGACATGCCGACTCCGCCCAAAGGCCGCCAGCCTTCGGTGCCGCTGTCGAAAGGCGTCCGCCGGTCCGGCGGAATGATGGGCGCGTCGCTCAGGCTCACCACCACGCGGTCGAGTCCGGAGGAGTCATCGCCCGTGCCGGTGCTTTCGCCGCGAATCCAGAGTTCCTTCACGTTGCGAACGGCGGCGTCGAAGGTGGCCCGGTCCACGCCGAAGTTGGTGGGGGTCAGGTCAATGGTGTAGGACGTCCAGGAATAGGCCTGTTCCATACCGGACGAGACTAAGTCCTGACCGTCATAAGTGCGGAGGTGGACGATGTCCTTACCGCCGCCGCCATAAGCGCCCGATAGGAACTTCATCTGGAAACGGATTTGTTTGAAGAGACTCCAATCGCCGCTCCACGTTTCTGGCGAGACAAAATACCAGACGCCGCTGCCCCCATCAAGACCCCGCAGGAAACCGCCGGGATTGCCTCCCGACCCGCTCCATTGCGGGGTGCCGTTGCCGACGACGAGCCAGCCTTCGGTGTCCGCGTCAAAGTTGGCGATCAGTTCATGATCCACCAGCGGAAAGCGAAGTGCCCGAGTGACAATGACGTTGTCGAGCAGTTCCTGCTCGCTGCCATTGATATACTCCCCCCGGATGCGCATTTCGACCACGTGGGCCATCACGGCATCATAGAACGCCTGGTCCACGCCAAAGGTTGCCGGCACCAGATCCACTGAGTAATGCCGCCAGGCACCATTGGAGGGGATGCCGAGGTTGGCCATCAGTTGCTGGCCGTTGGCGCCGATGATGCGCAGGTTGGCGTCGCCGATGTCGCCAGTCCCGCTCATGATCGCCAGGTCGAAAAGGAGTGTCTTGAACTCGCTCCAATTGCCAGCCCACGAAACCGGTGTGGCAAACCAATAGACCCGCCCATCCGCCCAATCGTCGCCGCGCAGTTTGCCGCCGGTGTTGCCGGCAAACTCACCGGTGTGGTGGACCAGGGTCACGTCGTCCACCGGCCGCCAGCCCTCGGTGCCGGTCGAAAACAGGCTCATCAGGTCATTGGCCGGGTTGGCCGGACCCTGGGTGGTGACCAGCACGTTGTCCAAGCCGACCTGTTCGCTGGCCGTCGTATATTCGCCCAGGATGCGGAGTTCCGCCACGCCCCGCATCACGGAGTCAAAGACGGCCTGATCCACCTGAAAGAACGACGGCAGCAGTTGCACTTCGTAATGCGTCCAGGTGAACTCCGGCGAAAGGCCGGACCAGGTCAGTTCCACGCCGTTGGTGCCGCGAATGACCAGGATGTTATTGCGGGCGGCATCGGCGTATGCCCGGTTCACGATGGCGAGGTCGAACTTGACGACGCGATAGGTGGTCCAGTCGCCTGCCCATTGGGCGGGGCTGGTGAAATACCACGGCGTATTGGCCCCACTGCCCCGGACGCAGCCATCGGGCGTGCCGCCGGAGCCTTGCCAGGCCACGGCCGCCGTATTGGTGCTGGTGCCCCAGCCTTCGGCGGCGGCGCTGAAGGTGGACGACAAATCAGCCGCCAGCGCTGGCAGAGAGAAGGCGGTGATGATGCCGATCTGAATGCCGATTGTTTTCATGGGTGTTGAAGATGAGCGCATTCGCCGCTGCCAGCGACACTGTCAGCGCGAACGCCGTAAGGATGTCTTGCCTGATGGTCACGGAATATCCCGCAGCTCGTGGTTGATGGAACTATCGCAAGTAAACCAGCTTTGGAGTTTAACTGCAAGCGGTAAAGGGGGTGCGGTCCATTCGGGCAGCGCGTATGCATGAAGTTCGTTGTTGCCTGCAAAACACGCCTTCGATGATTAAACATATCTCCTTGCGGGGCTGGAAGAGACGGGATTATATGTGCGTAACTGACATGAACAAAGCCTTCACTGCAATACTATTACCGCTCCTGGTTGCGGTTCTAAAGTTGTCAGCCGCCTTGCCGAACCGGTTAAGTGACCGGGAACTCATCGGCTAACCTTTGCGCCTATGGCCATTGGTTGCCCGAGAGACGTGAGGACGTCCTGCGCATGAAAACGCGGGCGCGCGCATCAGCGGCGCATGCCTGCGGGCGTGTCGCTCTGGTATATAAAACCAATTGGAAATGCGAAAACCGTTAGCATGAAAACGAAAAGCACAGACGGCGGAACCGCGCAACCGGCTGAAACAGCTCTATCCCTGGCAGGTTTTGGCAGCGGCCCCGGCCACGTCGCGCCGGTGTATATCAAGGGCAAGTTTGTGGCGATGAGCCGCACCATGCCCGTTGTCAATCCCGCCACCGGTAAAGTGGTGGCATGCATGAGTGTGGTCGAGCGGAGTCTGGTGGCTGAGGCGATCAATGCGGCGCAAGAAGCCTTCCAAAGCTGGCGCCGAAAGACAGCCGATCAGCGAGGCGGATACTTGCGGGCGATGGCGCTGGGCCTGGAACAGCGCGCGGAGGAGATGGCGCGGATCATTACGGTTGAGAACGGCAAGCCGCTGGAGCAAAGCCGGGCGGAGGTGGCCCTCAGTGTGGAGCATCTGCGCTGGTTCGCCGAGGAAGGCCGCCGCGCCTATGGCCGGGTCATACCCAACCAGATTGCCCACAAGCGCAACCTGGTGATCAAAACGCCCGTAGGTGTCGTGGGGGCTATCAGTCCCTGGAACTTTCCCCTCATGCTGGCGGTGAGAAAAATCGCGCCCGCCCTGGCGGCGGGATGCCCGATTATTTTGAAGCCGGCCAGCGCCACGCCGCTCTGCTCGGTCCTGTTCGCTGAGATCTGCCATGCGCAGAACCTGCCCGCGGGAGTTTTCCAACTGGCCGCCGGTAACGCGGCCGCCATTGCCCGCGAATTTCTCGAGAACCCCCTGGTCCGCAAGATAACCTTCACCGGCTCGACCGAAGTGGGACGAAGCCTCATTGCCGGCGCCGCTCAAGGCGTCAAACACCTGGGGCTCGAACTGGGCGGTTTGGCCCCGCTGCTGGTATTTGACGATGCCGATTTGGAGGTGGCGGTCAAGGGAACCATGGCGGCCAAATTCCGCAACACGGGGCAGTCTTGCATTGCCGCCAACCGCATCTACGTGCAAAAGGGCATTTACCAAAAATTTGTGAAGGCCCTGGTCGCCCGTTGCCGGACTTTGAAAACGGGCGACGGGTTTGAACCGGGGGTGCAGGTGGGGCCGCTCATCAACCAAGCGGCGCAAGACGACGCGGGCGCGTTCGTTGCCGATGCGTTGAAGCATGGCGCGAAGCTGCTCTGCGGGGGAGGGAAACTGGCGCGCCCCGGATTCTTCTTTGCGCCTACCGTGCTTGGCAACGTGCCGCAAGCGAGCCGCTGCATGCGCCAGGAAATCTTTGCTCCCATTGCGGCCGTGGCGTCGTTCAACACGGAAGCCCAGGCCCTGGAACTGGCCAACGATTCCGGTTACGGACTGAGCGCCTATGCTTTTACGCGCGACCTCGCGCGCGCCTTCCGGCTGATGGAAGGTTTGGAGGCGGGCATTATCGGCATCAATGACGGCGTGCCAACCACCAGCATCGCTCCGTTCGGCGGCGTTAAGGAAAGCGGGTGGGGCCGCGAATTGGGCAGCGAGGGTTTGGAAGCTTACCTGGAGACAAAACACGCGTCCATCGCGTTGGACGCTTCATGACACGAGCATTCTATGAGCAAAGTCAAAGCGGCGGTGCTTGAGGCATTTAACGAGCCGCTGGTGATCCGTGAGTTTCCCCTGCCCGAACCCGAGCCGCGCGCGGCCGTGGTACGCACCGAGTTGGCCGGAGTGTGCGGCACCGATGTGCATCTCTGGCGCGGCGAGTTGAAAGTCCGACTGCCGTTGATTCTGGGCCATGAAACCGTGGGCCGTATTCAGGCTCTTGGTTTCGGGCTGGAACGGGATTGGTCCGGACAACCGTTGCGCGAGGGCGACCGGGTCACGTGGAGCCCGGGCGCGCCCTGCGGGTGCTGTTTCTATTGCTCGGTTAAGCGAGTGCCCACGCGCTGCCCCTCGCGGCGGGCGTATGGGATCAACTTGAGCAGCGCCGAGGCTCCGCACCTGCTCGGCGGGTATGCGGAAGCGCATTACCTGCGACCGGGAACTCCCATCTTCAGGCTGCCGGACGATCTGCCGTCCGAGGCGGTTATCGGCGCGGGATGCGCTTTGAACACGGCCATCCATGGCATCGAACGCACCGGGATCTCGTGGCGGGACACCGTGATTGTCCAAGGAGCGGGGCCGGTGGGCATTGCCGCTCTGGCCGTGGCCAAGACCGCGGGCGCAGGCGAGGTAATCGTCATCGGCGCACCGGCGCATCGGTTGGAACTGGCCCGACGCTTCGGAGCTGACCATGTCATCAACCTGCAAGACGTCAGCCGCTCCGAAGATCGCATCGCCGCCGTCAAGGAACTCACGGGCGGTTATGGGGCGGACGTCGTCCTCGAGTGTGTGGGCCTGCCCGCGGCCGTCACGGAAGGCATGGAGATGTGCCGTGATGGCGGCAAGTATCTGGTGCTGGGCCACTATTGCGACGCGGGGCCGACAAGCTGGAATCCGCACGTGGTCACGCGCAAACAACTCTCGGTTTTCGGCTCTTGGTCCAGCGAGCCCCGGCATATGCTCCAGGCCTTGGCCTTCCTGCGGGCGACAGCTCAGCAGTTCCCGTTCGCGGAAATGATCACGGACCGCTTCTCGGTAGATGCGGCCAATGACGCCCTGAAGGCGACGGCTGAGTGGAAATCGGCCAAGAGCGCCATCGTCCCGTCCAGCCATTGAGCCCATGATTAAAAGTATAATGCATCCATATTGGTATCGCGCGCGCATCGTGATGGTCGCTTGTTTCATCGGCGGTTTGGACCTTGGCCAGGCCGCGGCAAACTCGGAAAAACCTCTGCCGACAAACGCCCCGGTCAAACCGGTGCCGCCCCAGAATAATGTTGCCTGGGTCAGCTCGACTCAGGCGGTCCCGGCGATTGCCACCAACCGGGCTGCCTTCGTCATACTTACCCCCAAGCCCGGGCCGAAGCCGCGCATTTGCGGTCCGCGCGTTTATGGCTGCCGTCCCGGAAATCCTTTTTCTTACCGCATTCCCGCTCAAGGCCTCAGGCCCATGGCGTTCAGCGCGCGCGGCTTGCCTGCCGGACTAAACCTGGAAGAGCAGACGGGCATCATCACCGGGGTGGTCCCCGGAGCCGGTTCCTGGACCGTGACGCTTCAGGCGCGCAACCCCAGGGGCGGGGACCGGCGCCCACTCAAAATCGTTGCCTCAGACCAGATAAGCCTCACCCCGCCGATGGGTTGGAACCATTGGTATGCGCACTACGGGCGCATCACGGATAAACTGGCGCGCGAAGCAGCGGACGTGATGATCAGCAGCGGCATGGCGGACGTGGGTTATTCCTATGTGAATGTGGATGACTGCTGGGCTATCGCCCCGGCCAGCCAGGATCCCGCGCGCAACGGTCCGCCGCGGAATGATCAAGGAAAGATTTTGTGCAACCAGAACTTTCCCGATATGAAAGGCATGGTGGATTACATCCACGCCAAAGGTTTAAAAGCGGGGATTTACTCCTCGCCCGGGCCTTTGACCTGCGCGGGCTACGCCGGTTCGTATCAACATGAGGCCCAGGATGCCGCGACCTTCGCGGGGTGGGGTTTTGATTTCCTCAAGTATGATTGGTGCCGATACGATAAGATCGCGCCCAAGCCGACCCTCGAGGAGATGAAGGCCCCGTACCGGCTCATGGGCAAAGCCTTGGCCGCTCAACCCCGGGACATCCATTTCAATCTTTGCCAATATGGCCGCCAGAACGTCTGGGAATGGGGAACGGAAGTGCTCGGCCAATCCTGGAGGACCAGTCGCGACCTGGGTTACGAGTTGGACCGGGTATTTGAGGTCGCGCTGGGCAACGCCGCGCATCGGGAGTTTCAACGTCCGGGAAGCTGGAACGATCCTGACTACCTGCAAATCGGCAAGATCGGCAAAGGCGGCGGGCTGCAACCGTGTCCCCTGGGCCCCGACGAGCAGTACGCGTTCATGTCCCTTTGGTGTCTCATGGCCGCGCCCTTGTTCTATAGCGGGGACATGGCCAGTCTGGACGCGTTCACCCTGAATGTGCTCTGCAATCCTGAGGTGATCGAAGTGGATCAGGATCCGCTGGGCCAATGCGCGGCCGTGGTGAATTTGAGCCCAACCACTTTCCTCATGGTCAAAGAGATGGAGGACGGCACCAAAGCTGTGGGCCTGTGCAACGCCGGCCGGGCCTCGGCACAGATCACCGCCAAATGGCAGGACGCCGGCATCAAGGGACGCGCACCGGTCCGCGATCTCTGGCGGCAAAAAAACCTGGGGGAATTTGCCGGGGCCTACAGCGCCCAGGTTCCGGCCAGGGGTGTCGTCCTGGTAAGAATAGGAAAAATCCGATGAGGTTCTGTGGCCAACCCGAAAAAAATCGCTTCTGAAACAGCCTGCATGGGCGCGCGCGACCTGCCAGACCAGGAAATCGCGGAAGCCCACGACGGGTTTCGTGGCCAGCGGTTGGTCGTGCTGCCTCGCGAGGTGGTGGAACGTTTCAGCCGCACCCCCCTGCTCAGCGGCCTGCTACCGACGGATATCGGCCATTTTCCGCAGGCGACGGGTCATTTCATCACCCGCCCGCGGGGCGTGAGCCAGGTGATCTTTATCTACTGCACCAAAGGGGCGGGTTGGTGTGAAATCGGCAAATTACGCCACCGCATCGAGGCCAACAACCTCCTGGTGGTGCCCTCCAACGAGCCGCATGCATACGGCGCCGACCCGCTGCACCCATGGAGCATCTTCTGGTTTCACGTCACCGGCACGGACGTCCCTTTGTTGCTGCGCGAGGTGGGTGTGTCCGCTGAAAAACCCGTGGTTTTTTTAGGCGAAGACAGCGTGATTCTGGCTTTGTTCCAGGAGGGAATCGAAGCGCTGGAGCAGGGCTACACCCCCAACCAACTCCTGCATGCCTCGCGTCTGCTGGGCTATTTGATCAGCCTGATGATATGCCGGATTCGCGAGAACTGGCGAGACCAGCCGAACCTCAAACAACGAATCGCCTACTGCATTCATTATATGACGCAGCACGTGGACAAAGCGTTGCGGCTGGGGACCATCGCGCAGTTGGCCAATCTTTCACCGTCGCATTTCAACCTGGCGTTTCGCCGGGAGACGGGCTACACGTGCATGGAGTATCTCTCGCAGTTGCGCATTCACCAAGCTTGTCAACACCTTGACTCGACCGACTGGCCGATCAAAACGATTGCCACGCGTACCGGCTTTGACGACCCGCTCTACTTCTCACGGGTGTTCAAAGCGGTTCGGGGCATGTCCCCCCGCC
>JBBQYD010000020.1:0-21762 GCA_038209025.1 Verrucomicrobiota bacterium
ACCGCGGGGCTCATGGACGCTGCGCTTTCCCCCGAGGACCAGGCAGTTGTGCGAAAGTCACTTCAGGAGCACGTGCGGGATGGCGTGAGCTTTCATGCCCTGCGAACCCGTCAGTCAGGCGCTCACAAGTTCGTGTCGGTCCACGCGATGGTTCCCGGCGATTGGACGGCACGACGGAGCCATCAACTCCTCAAGCGCATTGAGAGCGACATTCACCAGTCCTTGCCGGAGGTTACCGTCTTAACCCATCTGGAACCACTTGATGAACCGGTTGCCGGGGCGGAGCAAGCCTCGACAGAAGAGAGGCGACCTGGCGTTGAAACCGGGCAACCCAATCCGGAAGAAACCAAGGGGCCATCCAAGCCCTCCTGATCGGCCCTGGGGGCCTGAGCCGTCGCTCCGGGTCAACGGGCTCGCATTTTCACGGCAGTCCTCTTGGGTACCGCGCAGATCGGGCAGGGGCGGTATGTTCGTCCGCGACATGAGCGACCTTGTCCTCGTCGATATAGACCAGCTTGGTGGTTATGCCCTCGGCCTTAACCGTTACCAGAACGCAGCCGATGGTTCTGACCTGTCCGTTGGCGGAGCTGGCGCTGCCGGAATAGGTGTAGGCGAGCTTTTCGACATTGTTTGTGAGCGTGCCCGCCTTCACGCCGCGCTCGCCGTCCGAGGACGGCACTGCCATGTACACCGTTCCCTTTCCGCCAGCTACGACTTCGTCGTGGTAGAGAGGATGGCTTCGCTGGTAGATGTGGTTGTTGCCCGCCAATGCGAGCGCGACGCCGTATTCATCGCAAAAATCCTTCCAGTTGGCATACCAATTGGTTTTCCCGGCCCGTCCGTCGAACCACTGATAATGTTCGCACAGGAAGACGTATTGGTATTTCCCTTTTAGCTGCTTGATCACTCCGGCCGCCCAGTTCTTTGCCGCCATCTGTTCGGTGGGGTTGTTGGACATGACCTCGTTGTTGAGCGTGATAAACAGAACTCTGCCATAGGTGAACCAGTAACATACCCCTTGCTGCCCAGGGTAACCGTTACGCGGAAAATTGTTGGCCCGGCTGAAATAGTCGGAGCTGGTGGAGCCGGTTCTGGTCATGCTGTCATGGTTGCCCAAAACGTTGGCGAACATGTGGGTTTTGATGAAATCCTGCTCGTACAAGGTCCTCCAGAACGAATAACTGCCACCCCAGGCCAGCACGTCCCCGGTGGAGAATATGAAGTCGATGCCGGGATCAATCTCCAACGCTGCGTTAATCACCTGCACGGCGTTGCGCAGACGTCCGGCGAGGGGCGGATAGAGGTGAAAATCGCCGACCCAGATAAAACTGAATTCCGCGGCGCCCGCGGTTTTGAAATAATGGACGGCGCTGTAGTCACCGCCATCAGCGCCGACCTTATACATGTATTCCGTATCCCGCTCAAGGCCTGTCAACGTTGCCCCGTAATCGAGGAAAATCGCGTCATCCTTGAAATCCGCGCCGGCGGCGGTCTTTGAATAAACGCCGTCAAAAACATCGCAATACTCGCTGGTTCCAAGCACCTTTGCGGCGCGCGCCCAGGCCGGGTCCGACTTTTTCGTGTAGGTGACAAAGGAGTTGGTGGATCCAATGTCCGCGTGCCAGCCGATGTTCATCTGGGTTGAAGCATCCTCGCCCGGGTTTGTGACGACCGAATACGCGCCGCTGGCTGCCGCTGGCGCGCCCAAGCCGGAAGCAAGAATAGCGGCGGATAAGGGCAGACCGGCCGCAGCCTTGAGCAGACGGGCGAGAATTCCTCCAGAACTTCCCGTTTTACTCACTGCAACCATGCGGATTTTCGGCAACTTACGCGCTTTCATTCTTGTGGAGTCCAATACAGGGCAATGCCCCGTGGTTGTCAATGCGTATCGGCACTCAGTTATCCCGGTACGGAACAGTTGACCATCGTTTTCCGCGCCTGGCGGTCGAAATTGTAGTAGGCCGGCATATTCTCTCTTGACCTTCCGGGGCTGTTCCGGGAAGGTCATGGCATGACCCTGAAACCGCTGAACGTCGGAATTGTGGGATACGGCTGGGCCGCGGGAGCGCACATCGCCGCGATCAATTCCGGCAAGCTGGGCCGGGTTACGCGGGTTTGCTCCTCCCGCAAGCTCGACGCGAGCGAATTATCCCGGCGACACGGCTGCGAGCTTCAGACCTACGCCACCCTGGAGGCCATGCTTGCGGAGCCAGGCTTGGAGGTGGTGGACATTTGCAGTTACCATGCGCAGCACCCGGAACAGATCATCGCGGCGGCCCGCGCGGGCAAGCACATCATCTGTGAAAAACCGCTGGCCCTGCGGCTCGAAGATCTACGTTCCATCGAGCGGGCGGTGCGGGATGCGGGCGTGAATCTCTGCGTCTGTTTTGAACTCCGGTTTGCCGCGCAGTTCGTGCAGACAAAAGCCCTCATCGACAAAGGAGCTCTCGGCAAGATTCACTATGCCGAGATCGATTATTACCATGGCATCGGACCGTGGTACCGCGAATACGAATGGTGTGTCACAAACAGCGCCTGCGGCAGCAGTTTGCTGGCGGCCGGTTGCCACGCCATGGACGCACTGTTGCTCTGCCTGGAAAGCGAGGTCGATGAAGTGGTGTGCTACGGGACAAACTCGGCAAGCTCAGTCTTTGCCGCGTACCAGTATCCATCCACTTCGGTCACCATGCTTCGCTTCAAGGATGGCGCGTTGGGCAAATGCGCCTCGGTGATCGACTGTTATCAGCCTTATTACTTCCACACGCACCTGGTAGGGAGCGAAGGCAGCCTGCTCGACAACAAAATACAGTCCAATCTGGACCCCGGCTCCGAGCGTAATCACTGGCGCGAGCTTCCGTTCCACCTGGTGGATTCGGGAGAGGTGGCCGATCACCCGTACCGGACGCAATTTGAGGCCTTTTTTGACGCGATTGCGCGCGGCACGCGGATGCCCCTGACCGGCCTGAAGGAAGCGGTGCGCACGCACGAGGTCATCTTCGCGGCTGAACGTTCGCTGCGGGATGGGCGGGCGGTCAAACTGGGTGAGGTAAGATAATAGTCATAGAATATGAACACATCACCACTGGCAATTAATGGCGGGCCTCGCGCGGTGCCGGACGCCCTTCCGCATTGGCCGGCATTCGACGAACCGACCATTCGCTCAGTCGAGGAGGTCTTGCGCTCGGGAAAGGTCAATTACTGGACCGGGCGGAAAGGCATGGAATTCGAGCGGCGGTTTGCCGAGTGGCAGGGCAGCCGGCATGCGGTCAGCGTGGCCACGGGGACTGCCGCGCTGCACGTGGGATTGCACGCGCTCGGCATCGGCCCTGGCGACGAGGTCATCGTTCCGAGTTACACCTTCATCGCCAGCTCTTTTTCCATCCTGCAAGCGGGCGCTATTCCACGGTTTGCCGACGTCAACCTTGAGGATCACTGCCTCAGTGTCGCATCCGCCGAGGCGCTGGTTGGTGAGCGGACCAAGGCGATCATGCCCGTCCACCTTTACGGCAATGTGTGCGACATGGACCAGATCAGGGCCTTTGCGGCCAGACACAAGCTGTTTGTGATCGAGGACAACGCCGAGGCTTATGGCGGCGTGTTCAAAGGGAAGAAGACCGGCACGATGGGCGACGTTGCCGGGTGCAGCTTTTGCCAGAATAAGACCTTCACCACCGGCGGAGAAGGGGGGATGGTCACCACCGACAGCGAGGATGTGGCATGGCTGGCGCGCAGCTTGCGCGATCATGGCTATGATGTCAAAGAGCGGCTTAGCCTTCTGGAACTCGAGCAAAAGCTGCCGTATATCCACAACATGGTCGGGTGGAACTATCGAATGACCGAGATGCAGTCCGCGATCGGTCTCGCGGAACTGGACCGGATTGACACTTGGAACCTGCCCCGCCGGCGTCGAAATGCGCAAATCATTTTGGACGCCCTCAAGGACGAGCCCCTGATCAAATTCCGTCCGATCGACACGCCCGAACGTCAGAACGGGTGGTTTGTCATGGCCTTCTCACTCGACGTCGAAAACATGCGATGCGATATCGCTGAATTCGTGAAGGCCGCGGGAGCTGAAGGAGCCCCCTGTTGGAAGGTGTTTTGGCCGCAGTGCCACACCGAGCGTGCATTCCGTGACCATAATGCCTTTGGCAGATCCGGTTTTCCGTTCAAGTCGGCGGAATATGCCACCCGGGCGCATGTGGATTACAGCCAAGTACAAGTGCCGAATGCTCTTTGGCATCAGCACCATACCTTCACCTGCTTTGCTTACCCGACCTATGAGCCGCATCATTGCGAGCAAATCGGCGCGGCCTTTCGCAAAGTGATCCGCGCCTTCGCAAAGTAGCCATGAACGCCAAAATCAGGTGGGGAGTGATCGGCTCGACCGGCATCGCCAGGAGGCGCACCATCCCGGAAGGCATCCTGCCCGCCCGCAACGCGCAGCTCGTGGCGGTCTGGAGCCGGAACCAGGCTGCCAATGCCGAGGTGGCCCGCCAATTTGGAGCCGAACCGGTGGGGTCCATCCAGGAATTGCTCGCGTGCGACCTTGACGCTGTGTACATCGGGTCTCCTCCCGGCGCGCATCTCGAGCAAACCCTTGCCTGTGCGGCGGCGCGGAAACATGTGCTATGTGAAAAACCGCTGGGTCTTTCGGTCCTGGAGGCTGAAACCATGGCCGAAACGTGCCGCCGGTCCGGGGTGGTCCTTGGAACGGCGCTGATGATGCGGTTTCAGGCGCAGCATCAGGCGGCGCTGGAGCTATTGCGGGAGGGCAGGTTGGGCACACCCGTCTTCGCCCGTGCGCAACTTTCCTGCTGGTACCCACCGATTCCAGGTGCGTGGCGCCAAACCCCGGAAACCGGCGGTGGGGGTTCCTTGATGGACCTGGGCGGGCACTGCCTCGATTTGCTGGAGATGTTTTTCGGGCCGATCCAAACGGTCAGTTGCATGATTGGTCGCACGGTTCACAGCTATCCGTCGGAAGACAGTGCAATCGTGACGGTGCAATTCGCGAACGGCGCACTGGGCGTCGTGGACGCCTTCTTTTGCATTCCGGATGCATCTAGTCGCAATGTGTTGGAGTTGTATGGCTCGAAAGGCAGCATCCTGGCCCGGGGCACCATCGGCCAGGGCAATCGCGGGGTGATGCTGGCCTACCTGGAGAGCGGTGAGGACTATGATGCCCGTCAGGCAAGACCCTCAGGAGCGGGTACGCCCATCGATCCTGAGCCGGTAAACACTTATCGGGCGGAGATAGAGGAGTTCAGCCAGGCGTTGCTGGGCGGGCGCAGCCCGGCCAACGATGCGGAGCTTGGCCTTCGGAATCAGCGTTTGCTAGCCGCCTGTTACGAATCCGCCGCGTCCGGGCGATTCGACCTGCTGGCAAAAAAATAAACCAGACCGTCATGGGCCGATGAAAGCGGAATTCGAGGTGGTGGAAATACCGGGAAACGCCGCATCCGAGTTGAATAGCCGGACGCACGCTTGACAGGTTAGTGAGCTGAACACGGCCCAATCGACTCGTCAAAACCCATGAAAGTCTCTGAATTGATCTCTCTGGCTGCTTTGGATGCTTGACCTTGGATTGGGGATGGCAGAAATTGCCGGTGTGTTCCGCGGAAAAGCGGATGCCTTTTATTATGAATATACGATTCTATGTGACGGTAGCGGCGAGCCTTTGCCTGCTGGGTTGCTCCAAGGATGAAACCAACCCGGGTGCCCGGACGGATGAGGGCACTCCGCCAGTCGCGACCTCCGCCCTGGCAAACGGGCAGACGAATGCGATGATCAAAACGGCCAGCGGGCTCAAGTACCAGGTGATGAAACAGGGTGCCGGTGCCGTGTCTCCCAAAGCCAGCGACACGGTGAAGGTCCATTACCATGGCACCCTGCTGGATGGCACCGTGTTCGACAGTTCCGTGGACCGTGGAGAGCCCATCAGTTTTCCGTTGAACGGTGTGATTCCTGGATGGACCGAGGGCTTGCAGCTCATGAAGGTGGGAGACAAGTTTAAGTTCGAGATTCCTCCGGATCTGGCCTATGGCCCCAACAGCCCCAGCTCCAAGATCCCGCCGAACAGCACGCTGGTTTTCGAGGTGGAACTCCTGGGCATCCAGTAAACCGCTGATAACTGACACTGATTTATATGGGCGGATTCTTTGGGGTGGTGTCAAAGGACGATTGCGTTGCGGATCTGTTCTACGGGACCGATTACCATTCGCATCTGGGCACACACCGAGGCGGCTTGGCGGTGCATGATGGCACTGGCTGCCGGCGCTTTATCCACGACATCACCAACGCGCAGTTCCGATCCAAGTTCGAACATGATGTCCTGAAGCTGAAGGGGCGGATGGGAATTGGCGTCATCAGCGACACGGAGGACCAACCGTTGATCATCGGCTCGCACCTGGGCAATTACGCGATCGTGACGGTCGGACGCATTGCCAATAGCGCCGAATTGGTGCGGAAAATGTACAGCCTGCGCTCGGCTCATTTCTCCGAAATGAGCGGCGGCGAGGTGAACCCAACGGAGCTGGTCGCGCTGTACATCAACCAGGGCGCCACCTTCGCCGAAGGCATCGAGATTGCCCAGAACGCCATCGAGGGTTCCTGCTCGATGCTGCTGTTGACCGACAAGGGGATCTACGCGGCCCGGGACAGGCTGGGGCGCACGCCGATCGTAATCGGCCAAAAAGCGGGAGCCTATGCGGCGGCCATGGAAAGTTGCGCGTTCCCGAACCTTGATTATGAGGGGGTGCGTGATCTTGGCCCGGGCGAAATTGTGCGGTTGACTCCCGAGGGGGTCGAGTCCGTCGCCCTGCCGGGCTCGCGTTGCCAGATGTGCGCGTTCTTTTGGGTTTACTACGGTTATCCCGCCTCCACGTACGAGGGGATTAATACAGAAGCCAGCCGCTACCGCAGCGGCGCCGCCCTGGCAAGAAGAGATACAACGCCGGTGGACGTGGTGGCCGGGATTCCCGATTCCGGCACGGGCCACGCGATGGGTTACGCGCAGGAAAAAGGGGTGCCGTTTCGGCGGCCATTTGTGAAATACACGCCCACCTGGTCGCGCAGTTTCATGCCCCAGGACCAGCCGACGCGCGAGTTGGTGGCCCGGATGAAGATAATCCCAATCAAGGACCTGATCCAGGGGCAGAGAATGCTCTTCTGCGAGGATTCCATCGTCCGCGGCACCCAGCTCCGGGATACCGTCCGGCGGATTTTTGAATATGGGGCGAAGGAAGTGCATATGCGGCCGGCATGCCCGCCGCTGATTTTGGGCTGCAAATTCCTGAATTTCTCTCGCTCAAAATCCGAACTGGACCTGGCCGGTCGGCGGGCGATTAAAGAGTTGGAAGGAAAGGACGGGCCGCCACCGGCTGACTACGCCGACCCCGCCTCGGACAAATACTGCATCATGGTGGAACGTATTCGGCAACGGCTGGGGTTGACCACGCTGCGCTACCAGTGGCTGGACGACCTCGTCAAGGCCATCGGCCTCCCCGGGGAAAAACTCTGCACCTACTGCTGGAACGGCAAAGAATAACCCGCCTCCCCGAACGCGTTCGCGCTCGCCTTCGTGCGAGACAGCAGCGTGCCGATTGCCGCGAGGCAGGAAGGGGCGCACTTTGGCCCCCAGCAGGGCACAGCCATGCTGGAGGTCAAGCCACTGCGCAAGAGGTTAATGCCGCTCGTAACGGAATCTCGCCAGACGATCCGACCCACCGCCAGCCCGTTAAAACAGCGCCTGGACAACCAGGGTCTGCTTCGCGGCTGGGAGCCTGATCGTTTGGCTCACCGGGTCAAACGCCCGACTGCGCTTTCCGTTCACCATGACCGAGCGAATCGGCTTGCCGTCGGGATGCCGGAGACGGAGCACGATGTGCTCTGGCGGGCGACGCCCGGGCGGTTCGATGGTTGCCTCGATGCAGCCTTGTCCGATTCTGGACCTGATGGTGTAGCTGACGTCGCCGAACCTGCTCGGCGCCCTGGTCACACGTATGTTTCCCCCATCTCGCAGCCAGTCGGTTGGGATAAATGGGCCGAGCCAAAGATCGCGGCCGCGCTCCTGCACGAGCAGGGTCCTGGTTTGATGGAGGAAGTAGCCGGTCTCGTGGGTTTTGTCCCATGCGCCGCTGTGATGGAAGTGCTCCCAAAACGTGAGCACTTCGGGATTCAGCAGCGAGGCGAGGCTGTTGAAATAGGAACGGATGAACGGCTTCACCTCGTCGCGCAAGGCGTAGATCTCGCAGTTTCGGGCGTAGTAAGGCTGGACTTTGGAGAATCCGCCCAGGTTGAACCAATCCACCCGATTGGATCGGGACGTGTAGTCGAACCATCCGTCCGCGAGGAATTGGGCGTCCTCCATGTGGTTCATGATCTGCGCGGCCTCGCGGCTGAAGGGGTCCAGAACACCGGCTGGCACGAGTTGGTGCGCGCCGAGTTCCACATCATAGGCCCAGCTTCGCCCGACATCCTGACCCGGGAAGAACTCCGCCAGTTTGCCGGGACTGTGTACCTGTGAAGGATAATGCGGGATCCAGGTGCCATCCCGGAGCAGCAACGCGGGGGCGCGTGATTGGGTCCAGGCATAGGCGCGCAATGTGTTCCTGCGCAACTCCTCGGCCTGGCTGATGAAGCGCCTGGCATCCGGGTGGCCAATATCCTTCAACGCGGCACCCACCCGGTGCAATCCCGCGGCGTAATAGGCGTTCATCGCGAAGTGATAGGCGAACGCATTCCAATCCGCCAACACCCCCGGCGGCATCAAGCCGTACTCCGGCACCGGTCGTCCAGACGGATTGGACACCTTGGTCTTTTCGGCCTGGCGCACCACCCAATCGCAAACGCGGGCAAGCTGAGGGGCGATGCCACGCAGCCAATTGGTGTCGCCCGTGATTTCATAGTGTTCGCCAACGGTCCAGAGGTGCCAGGCGGTTCCGAACGTGGTGTAGCCCGTGGTCAGGAACCCGCTTGGATGGTAGCGATGCACGAAGAAGTCGAGACTGCGCCGGGCAAATTCAGGATGACCTGTGAAGTCCATGCCCCGGATGACTGAATGGGCCTCGCTTTCGAGCGGGCCGTAGGACATGGCGGCGATGGAGGCGGCGACACGGCTTCCCTGGGCCTCGCTCCGGGCGTCAATGAGGCACCGCACCTGCGAGGAGCGGAGGAGGTTGTTTAACAGTTCGTCTGGCGTTTCCACCCGCATCGCGTTACGCAGGATTTCCTGCCAGTAATTTGCGGCTTCTTTTTCGAGCGCGGGTGCCGGCTGGAGAGAGGCGGATTCAATCGCGCTGATTCCTTCACCGGGAAGATATACGCTCAGTGTCGCCTCCTCCCCCGGCGCCAGCGCTTGCGTGAAGGAAAGGTCACCTCCCGAGATTTCTGGCGAGAGCCCGCCCGCGTGGCCCAGGTCCACCACCGCAATAGACCGGTTGCCGTGGGACACGAGCACTCGTTGCGCGGTGCGGACCAGCTCCGCCGGCCGGGCGGGGCTGGACGTTGCGAGAAACGAGAGTTTCAGCCTTGCATCCGCGGGCGTGCTTTGTTCGTTTTTGGCGGTAAATTCGACGACACCCACTGAGCGTTGCGTGCCCAAGGCCGAGGTGCGCGGGCCGCAGGGGGAGACGAAGCTTCGCTGGACGTAGCGTATGCCCTCCGACTGGGAGGTGAGCACGACGATGGGCAGCCAACCGCCCTCCAACCGACGTGTCGCGCCGGCGCCTGCGCCAACCCCAAGCTGGGGGCGCAGCTCACAGCCGGCCGCATACCACGGTTGCCAATCCACCTGCCTGTCCCTGGCCAGCCACTCGAACGGCTCGGGATGAAAATGGATGACGCCGTTTCGTTCCAAAACGAATTTTGTGTTATCACAGGCCAGGGACAGCATCACCGGGCCTTCGCGCTGGAACTCATGATGGGTGCGCGCCATGGCCTGCCCCATGGTCTGGTCCGGGAGTGAGCGCACCTCGGCAAGGATCGAGCGGCGGCCGGCGATTGAACGCTTATACTCGTTGAGGGTCACGGGCAAGGGCACCCGGGCCACAAACAGCCCATGGTCCGGCAGGTACACGCAATCGTTGCTCAGGACGTCCGCAACCGCGACCGAAACGCCGCCTTGAGGCAGATGGAACTGAAGCAGCGTTGGATCGGAGTTGAGGGCCGAAGGCCGGCTGTATTGGACGGACAATTCAACCGGCTTTGACAGCCGCCAGGCGCCATCCGGGCCTGGCTTGCCATGGGCTGCCTGCGCCGCCCCATTCCAGACAGTCACGCTCCCCCGGGCGCCCGGTTTTTCCAGTTGCACGAAGAGGTTGGTGGCCGCCCAGATTGAGCGCGTGAACGCGGCCACCTGCGCCGCCAGGCTGTGCGCAGTGGCTGGCAGGATCCAGCGCACCTTGCTGATCTCCACCACACCGGCCTGGTGGGCGAGCATGAACACGAGCCGATTGCCTTCCTTCCGCAACTCTCCGGCCAGAGGTTTCCATCCGCCCTGCCAGGCCGATTCGCCGAACCAGCCTTCTACGACCACACCGTGATCGGGTGGTTCAGACCCCGGCGGGCATTCGAGCACGAGCTCCTTCACTCTGCGCCGGTTCAGCCACTGAATTCCAATGCAGCCAAGCCCCTCCGAGATGGGGACCTCGTAAAAGCCGGAGGTCTTGGGCTCAAGGTCGGTTTCCGTGAAGAGGTCCTCGGCGCGGAACTCCTCGACGCGAGTCGCGGTGGCTCCATGCTTGCGGTGCGGGTTCCAGGTGACGACGCGCCCGAACGGCGCCATATCGATGGCGGGGGGAGCGATGCGCGGTGACGCATTGGCAACGGGAATCAATCGCGCATCGGCCCAGTTGGCCACGTCGCAGGTGATCCCATCACCACTGTCGGAGACCTCCAGACAAAGTTCCTGGGCGCCGTTGAGCTCAACGCGGATTGGCACCGCCGGTTCGCCGGAGCGAATTGTGTCGCTTTCAAATCGTTGCTGGCCATCGACCATCACCCGGAAAACGGCGGTTCCGCCCGCACAGGGTTGCACGCCCGCCTGGGCTTCAAACGCGGTGTATTGCCCTTCCAGCAAGATAGTGATCGCGCCATTGGCATGATGCCCGAGACCACCAGCGTAAGCCACCTCACCGATGCGCAGAGGCTGCCCTTCCTGGCTGGCTGCGTGCGCGGCCGCATTCAGCCCAAGCACCCCCCAATCCTGCCGGGAACTGATCAGGATCTCCGGATGATCCGCGATGTAAATCGGGCTCGGCTCGGCAAGGGCCGGCGCGCAAACGGCTCCCCAGCAAACCAGGGCTGAAATCCGCACGAGGTGAACGCAAGTTGTGCGGGCTGGCCGGCGGCATGGAAGTGGTGATGGGATGGATGTGGCCGGGATTCCATCAGGGCTGCCGGCGGACGGATGGTTCATGCGCCATACTGTGCTGAGTTGGCGAGCGCAGTAAAGCCCGAATCGCGGCGGGACGGCCCGTCGCCATGGGTTGACACCAGCCAGCCGTTCTTCAATATTATACGCCAATGAAAGAGCTGGTTATTGATGCCTCGCTGCCAAATGCGGATGGGGGATCTTTGACATCGAATTTCATCTCCCTCGCTGGCATTGAATTTCAACCGTTCAGAAATCCTCAACCCCATTCTATCTATGCTTAATATTGCCCTGTTTGGTCCGCCGGGAGCTGGCAAAGGAACCCAATCGGAGTTTCTGATCAATCAATACAATCTTTTCTACATCTCCACCGGGGACTTGCTGCGGAAGGAAATGGCGGGCAACACGAAATTGGGACGCGAAGCTCAGAGCATGGTTGCCGCCGGCGGATTGGTGTCCGACGAGATCATCGTGCAAATCATCGAGAAGACGATCACCGATAATCCTGGCTCCAACGGGTTCCTGTTCGACGGGTTTCCGCGCACCTATATCCAGGCCTACATTTTGGAGGGGCTGATGCTCAAGCTCCACACCTCGTTGAATTGTCTTATCAGCCTCAGCGTGCCGGAAGAGGAATCCGTGCGGCGCTTGATGAACCGGGGGGTGACTTCGGGCCGCAGCGATGACAACGAATCAGTGATTCGCAACCGCCTCAAGGAATACAATCAGAAGACGCTGCCGGTGCTGCAGTTTTATCGGGACAAAGGCATTTATGTGGAGGTGGACGGCACGGCCGGCATTAAGGAGGTGCATCAAAAGATAACTGAGGTTATCCGGAACGAACTCAGTAAAAGCCTCTTCAACGTGGTGGTGTTCGGGTATCCGGGGTCGGGTCGAGGCTCACAAGGCAAGGCGCTGGCCCGGAAATTCGACCTGGAGTATGTCGCTACCGGTGCGATGCTGGATACGGAAATCAAACGGGAAACCGAAACCGGGAAAAGGATCAAGGCGCTTTATGAGAGCGGCCAGTTGGTGCCCGATGAGATCGTGGTGCAGCTCATCGAGAAGCGGCTGGCTGACTCGAAGGGCGTGAAGGGTTTCATTTTCAAGGGCTTTCCGCGCACGCTGGTGCAGTCTTATATCCTGGACGGGCTGTTGAAAAAACACGGTTCGGCCATTTCCCAAATCATCGAAATCGAAGTGCCGACCCTGGAACTCATCCGCCGGCTCGACGAACGCAGTCAGACCACCGGCTGCATGCCGTATGACACCAGCACCGCGAAAATTGTGAAACGGCTGCATGAACATGAAACCAAGACCGCGCCGGTGATCGAGAAATACAACCAATTGCACGGGGTCATCAAAATCGATGGCTTGGGCACCTTCGATGAAGTGTTTGCCCGTCTTTCCACCGTCATAGAAAATGGCTTCAAAAACATGAGGTAGCAGTTCTCCTGGATAAACGTGCTTCCCGATATGACTTCCTCAAAGAACTCTCGTTTCCGAGCGCTCCTCGCGTTGCTCATGGCGCTCTCCTCCGCCGGTCTGTTCGCTCGCGAGCAGCCCAATATCGTTCTGATCCTGGCCGACGACCTGGGCTTCCACAGCATCGGCGCCCTGGGGCAGCAGAAAATCAAGACCCCCAATTTGGATAAACTGGCGGCGGAAGGAATGATTCTCACCCGCTTTTACGCCACTCACCTTTGTTCGCCCAGCCGCGGAAGTCTGGTTACGGGCATGCACACGGGCCATGGCTTCATACGGGGGAACTACGAGTTGGGCGGGTACGCGGATTCGCTGGAGTGCGGGCAAATGCCGCTGCAAGCCAACATGCAAACCCTGGGGACTGAACTGCGACGCGCAGGCTACGCCACCGCAGTCATGGGCAAGTGGGGATTGGGCGGGCCCCAATCGACTGGCGTGCCCAGCTTGCAGGGCATTGATCTTTTTTACGGGTACCTTGACCAGAAGCAGGCCCACAACTATTACCCAACGCATCTCTGGCGTAACGAAACCAGGGAGGACCTGCCCAACCCGAACTTCAGCGCGCACCCCACGGACATCCAGATCAAGGACCCGAACGACCCGGATTCTTATGCTGCCTATAAAGGGAAGGCGTACTCGGCGGATTTGATCCACGAGCAGGCGATGAAGTTCATCGAACAACGCAAGGATCAGCCCTTCTTCCTCCAAATGGCCTACACCTTGCCCCATATGGCCCTGCAGGCGCCCGACCAAGCCCTGGCACAATACAAGGGAAAGTTCGATGATCAACCTTACCTGGGAGAAAAGGGGTACCTGCCCAATCAGTATCCGCGGGCAACCTACGCGGCCATGGTCTCCCTCCTGGACCGCTACGTCGGCGACCTGATGCGCGTGCTGCGACGGCATGGCTTGGATAGCCGCACACTGGTCATCTTCACGGCCGACAATGGAGCTGCCGTGGTCGGTGGCTGTGATGCTGATTACTTCAACTGCAGCGGCGACTTAAGAGGGAGAAAAGGTTCGCTCTACGAAGGTGGCATCAAGGTCCCCTTTGTCGCCTGCTGGCCCGGCGTGATCAAGCCGGGCTCCACCTCGGATCATCTCTGCGCGCTCTGGGACTTGATGCCGACTTTCCTTGAGGTGGCCGGGACTTCCGCGGGCGGAACCATAGACGGGATCTCGTTCCTGCCGACACTCAGGCAGCAGGGGACACAGGGAGAGCATCCGTTTCTTTACTGGGAACGGCACAGCGCCAGCGGAGATGTCCACGCTCAGGCGGTCAGATTCGGGGATTGGAAGGTCATCAAAACGACAAAGAATGAACAAGCTTCTGTCGTCCTGTATAACCTGAAAGTGGATGCTGCTGAAAAGAACGATCTGGCGGCGCAACACCCGGAGATCGTTCGCCAGGCTGAATCCTATCTGCAAACCAGGCGGCTCGCCGCTCTCCCGGAATGGAACTTCATCAAACCTGCGGAAGATCAGTAGCGCCGCCTGTCAGGTGAGGAAACATCTCGCATGCAAATCTGTTGCCCCGCCGTTCCTGTGAAATTTGACTTGCTGGAGGCGCGTAATCTCCGCAGCATCCGCTTATAAACCAAACCCAGCCACGCATCATGAAACACCGGGTCTTCTTTTGGTCGATCACCTCGGCGCTCGCTGGCTTCCTGTTTGGCTTTGATACCGTTGTCATTTCCGGCGCGGAACAAACCATCCAGACCCTCTGGGAACTGGGCCCCTTCATGCACGGCATCGTGATGGCCTCGGCGCTCTACGGCACCGTCCTGGGTTCGCTCCTCGGTGGGTGGCCAACCGATCGTTACGGAAGGCGGGCCACCTTGTTGTGGATCGGTGTTCTCTATTTTGTTTCCGCCGTCTGGTCGGGCCTGGCGGCGGACGCTTACTCAATGATCATCGCCCGTTTCATTGGTGGATTGGGCGTGGGCGTCTCCACCGTGGCCGCTCCCCTTTACATCGCCGAGATCGCTCCGGCCGAACGCCGGGGCCGCCTGGCCGGATTGTTCCAGTTTAACATCGTCCTGGGCATCCTCGTGGCGTTTCTTTCCAACTCGTTGCTCGCCAACGTTGGAGCCAACGCGTGGCGTTGGATGTTGGGAGTGGAGGCGTTCCCCGCGCTGCTCTATACCGTGCTCTGTTTCGGCATCCCTGAAAGTCCGCGGTGGTTGATCGGACGCCGGGGCGACCGCGAGGCGGGCGTCAAAATCCTGCACCTCATCCGCCCCGAGTCCACTCCGGCGGAACTGGAGGCCAAGGCGGATGAAATTGCCGCCGCTGCGTTGGCGACACCCGGGGCGGCCGGCTTCTGGAGCCGCCGGCTTCAGAAGCCGATCCTGCTCGCCTTTCTGATCGCCTTCTTCAACCAACTTTCCGGCATCAACGCCATTTTGTATTTCGCGCCGCGCATATTTGAGATGACCGGCCTCGGCACGAAAGCCGCCCTGCTGCAGTCCGTCGGCATCGGCATCACCAACTTGATCTTCACCTTCCTCGGCTTGTGGCTGATTGACAGGTTGGGACGCCGCACGCTGTTGTTCATCGGTTCGGTCGGCTACATCATCTCGCTCGGTCTGACGGCGTGGGCCTTCTTCACGGCGCACTTCAGCATCGTCCCAGTGTGCATTTTTGCCTTCATCGCCGCGCACGCGGTTGGCCAGGGCGCCGTCATCTGGGTGTTCATTTCCGAGATATTTCCGAATCGCCACCGCGCGGCGGGGCAGGCGCTGGGCAGTTTTACCCATTGGATATTTGCGGCGCTGCTCACGACATTGTTCCCCAAGTTGGTCGATGCCTTTGCGCCCGGTTATGTCTTCCTGTTTTTTTGCGCCATGATGGTCCTGCAACTCATCTGGGTGAAATTCATGGTCCAGGAAACCAAAGGCGTGCCACTGGAACAGATCCAAAAACGGTTGGGCGTCGAATGAGTGGCCCAAGGGTGGCTGAGGTCAGGCTTACAGAACGACCGCCCAGGACAGGCGGTGGGCGTGCTGACTTGGCGTGCGCCAGCCAAAAGCGCTTCCACGGTGGCCCCCCCCTGCGGCGGCCGCCAAGCCGAGGCATCCTGGGAGGCCAGCCTGACCCCGCAGGTTCCCGTTCTCATCATAATTCGCCTGTCACCGAGGCTCCCGCAAGGACCTAAAATGAATTGCTGCCCGGATATGCATTTGCTTGAATTGCTCGGCCTTCATGCTCACAATTGCTAACTGTGTCCATGCGGGACGCGAGCTGACTTTTTTATGAACGAAAATCAAAATATTTTGCCTGGCTTCAACCGGCGGGATTTTATCAAGAGCGGCAGTTCTTTGGCGGCCGCCATGGCGATGATGGGCGGCGTCAGGCTTTTTGCCCAAACTAACGCCGCCAGCGCCGCTGGCGGCAAACCGGGGATTAAAGTGAAAGTGGCGGTGGTGGGTCTCGGCACCTGGGGCCGGGAAATTGTGCGCACGCTGGCCCGGCTGCCCAGCGCCCAGGTGGTGGCGATTTGTGACAAATACCCGGCTTCCGTTCGCCGCGCCGCGCCGGATGCGCCGGACGCCGCGCAGTTGGAAAAATTCGAAGCCGTGCTGGAGAACAAAGAAATCTCCGCAGTGGTCATCGCCACCCCGACGCACCAGCATAAGGACCTCGTGGTGGCGGCGCTCAAGGCGGGCAAGCACGTGTATTGCGAAGCCCCGCTGGCCCATACAGTGGACGACGCGCGCGCCATTGCCAATGCCGCCAAGGCCGCCCCCCAGTTGGCATTCCAACCCGGCCTGCAGCTTCGTTCCGACCCCCAGCGCCATTTTCTGCTGCCGTTCATCCGTTCCGGCGCTCTCGGCACCTGGGTGGCGGGTCGCGCCCAATGGCACAAGAAGATGAGTTGGCGCGCCAACTCCCCCAACCCCGAGCGCGAGAAGGAACTCAATTGGCGCCTGGATCCCGCCCTCTCCCTGGGACTCATCGGGGAGTTGAGCTGCCATCAAATCGACCAGGCCACCTGGTTCTTCAACGAGAAACCCAAATCCGTCTTTGGCTTGGGGAAGACCACTTTTTGGAGGGATGGCCGCGAAATCCCCGATACCGTGCAAGCGCTCATCGAGTACAGCAACGGCGTGCAGTTGTCCTACGACGCCACGCTGGCCAACTCCTTTGATGCCGATTACGAAATGTTCTACGGGAGCGACTCGGCCATCATGTTGCGCGAATCCAGCGCCTGGCTGTTCAAAGAGGTGGATGCGCCGCTGCTGGGCTGGGAGGTTTACGCCAAAAAGGAGAATTTCTACAAGGAAACCGGCATTGTCCTCAAGGTTGGCGGCAGCAAGGCCTTGGACCAGGTGCAGCAGCAGCAGGTTCAGGAACCCTACACCAATACGCCGCTGTATTTCGCGCTGGAAAACTTCCTGCGCAACTCGTTTGACATCGCCGGCGCCGCCGAGGACTTCAAAGCCACCTTTGGCGACGACGATCCGGCCGCGCTGAAAGATCACCTTTCCAAAGTGCATCGCCAGCCGGCCGCCGACTTTTTGGAGGGCTACCAGGCCACCATTGCGGTCATCAAAGCCGCGGAGGCGGTGCGCGCCGGCGAGCGCGTCCAGATTCCCGCTGAACTCTATGAATTAACTTGATGTTTTAATCGTCCAATCTTCAAAATAAATTACTACTTGAACTTGAATATGAAACTCCGAACATTGATCGCAGCAAACCTGATGATCGCCCTTGCTGGCACCGTGGTGGTGCAGGCTCAGACGACCCGGCTCGGCGCCAAGCCAGGCAGCAAAATGCGCATTGAAGGCACTTCCAACGTTCACGATTGGCAGGTGGAAGGTAAATTAATCGGCGGCTACCTCGAAGTCGGCAAGGACTTCCCGCTCGAACCCGGCGCCAAAGCCACCCCCGGCAAAATCGAAGTCAAAGGCGAAGCCTTTGTGCCGGTCCGTTCCATGGCCAGCATCGAAAAGGATGGCCGCTCTTACAGCACCAAGATGGATGACATCATGTATGAGAAGATGCTCGCGACGGCGAATCCAAAAATCTTCTATCGCCTGAGCGAATTGACTCTCAAAGAAACCGCCAAAGACAAGGATTCCCCCTACCTGTTCGATTCCAAGGGAGAACTGGTGGTGGCGGGTATCACCAACCAGGTCGCCATGCCGGTTTCCATCCTGCCGCTCGCGGATGGCAAAGTGAAGATCAGTGGCAAGACCGACCTGAAAATGACCGACTTCAAAATCGAGCCGCCGGCCCCCAAAATTGCGCTTGGCCTGATCAAGACCGGCGATCCAGTTACGATCATTTTTGATTGGATGGTGGGTCCCGCCAAGTCGGTCGCCGCCAAGTAAATCGTCGTTATTTCCAAACGCACACTCCGGCCCTGCGCGTCAGGACCGGAGTTTTTATTTCGCTTGATGCGGCCCGGCGGGCTGCCGGGATTCTGGCTTCGCCGCCGCCCTCAGGATTCTCCCGGGACGGTGTTCCCAGCGCCATCAGGGCATCGGCCATGGCACCGGCGGCCCTTGGTCTTTAGCCAATGATCCCCTCGCCTGAAGTTCAATCCGATGCATCCCTATAAGGCCGCCAACTGGTCAGCCATTGACCTCCAGTTCTCCGCCGTGCCGGCGCGAAATTCTCTCACCAGAGGAAGCGCCGCTTTCCAGCAAACCGCCAGCGGCGGGAGCAGCAAGTGTTCCGCCGCCACCGGTTCGGGCAGGCGGTGTTCAATCGCCAGAGCGCAGCCCAGCGGATGCAGCGCTTCATTTAAAGCCAGGCGGGCCTCTTCATCCAAGCCGCCATCGCCCAGCACGCGGGCCATCTTGAGCTTGCGCACGGCCTGCTGGCGGTGTGCCGCAGCTTTCTCCAATTCCGATGCCGTGAGCGGGGCAGGACCGCCGGCCAGCCCACCTTCTGGCCACAGTGGACGGATGGCTCGCGTCGCCCTCGAAATCAGTCCGGCATTGATGAGCCGCTCAATGGCTTCGTCGGTGCCGCGATCAATCACCTCCAGCCGCACGGGCGAGAGCGGATCCGACCGCCCGGGGCCGAAATACTCCTCATGGAGGGCCGCAAGGCTCGGCTGCCATAGCGGAACGTCCTTGTCCACCACCACGTAGAGCACTGAATGAGGGCCGTCCACCGGGTAGCGCTCCTCGCAACGGATCAATGCCCCATTGATGCGCTGCCGGGCGGCTTCGGCAAAACCGCGAGGACGATCGGCGGGGAGCATGGGCGGAGGCGCCACGACGACCCCGGTCCCGGCGGCTCCGGGACTAACCAACTGTTCCAGCCGGGCCATGAATGCCTGGCGGCCACCCTGGAATTTTATTTCCTTCAGGTCGCCCCTAAGTTCCAGTATCCCATCCGCAAGCGCCTGCTTCCGCTCCAGCGTATCCAGCATGCGGTGCTCAATCGTTCTTTCCGAAACCAGGTTAATCACGGTTACCGCGCGGGTTTGATGCTTGCGCCAGGCGCGGGCGATGCGTTGTTCAAGTTTCGCCGGGTTCCACGGCAAATCACAGTTGATCACCACGCTGGCGTTTTGCAGGTTCAGCCCGGTGGCCCCTGAATCCGTGCTCAAAAATAGGCGGCAATTGGGGTCCGACTTGAACAGATTGATTTCCGCTCGTCGGCGCTTTTGGGGCACAGACCCCGTATGCCAGGCGAAACCGAGGTCCATCCGGCGGCAAAGTTCCGCCACCAATTGCAGCATGCGCTCCCACTCGGAAAACACGATCACCTTCACGTCGGGGTTGGCCTGGCATTCGTCCAGGATTTTTTCCAGCTCAGCGAGCTTGGGACAGCCGCGGTCATCGGGGTTGAGGATGAAATTGGTGTCGCAGACCATGCGCATCATATTGAGATGGCGCAGCAATTTCTCCTGCTCCGGCTGGGTCAGCGGCCGGCGCCGGGCGGTCGCGGCCAGGCGGGACACCACCAGTTCATGATCGTCGTACTCGGCCTTCTGCGATGCGGACAGCGGCACGAAATGATGCCGGTCGGTGCGGGCTGGCAGCTCGGTCTCCACCTCGGCCTTCCGGCGGCGCACCATGTAGGGCTTGATGCGCCCGTGCAGGCGGTCGAGGTTGGAGAAACCGACCGGCCGCCCGCGGTCATCCAACTGATAGTATTCACGATTGAACCGGAAAAGCGGCCCCAGGACCGCCGGATTCAAGAACCCCATGATGGAGTAGAGTTCGTCGATCCGGTTTTCGATCGGGGTGCCGGTGAGCACGAACGCATAGCGGCTGCGCAGGCGTTTGATCGCCTGGCTCGTCTTGGTGTTCCAATTCTTGATGCGCTGGGCCTCGTCCAGCACCACCACGTCCGGGCGCAGTCGCGCGTTCACCTCCAGCGAATCACCCAGCATTTGCTCGTAATTCACGATGGTAAAAAAAGGCGGCGCGCCATTTGCCTGCAGCCCCCCGCCGGCCAGATCATAGGCCAGCAGGCGCAGTCGCCGGCTGCCAAATACCAGTTGATACGGCAGGTCCGTGAACTGCTGGATCTGCTCTTCCCATTCCGTTTTAAGCGAGGCCGGGGTGACGACCAGCACACGCGCGGCCCTGCCCAGGCGCCGCAGCAACGCACACGCGGCAATCGCCTGGATCGTCTTGCCCAAACCCATTTCATCCGCCAGCAGCGCTCGCTCGGTGAAAGCCAGATGCAGCATGCCCTCCCGCTGGTAGGGGAAAAGCGGGACTTTGGTTTCGTGCGCCGGCCATTCCCCGCGCTGAACTTTCAACTCGTATTCGCGCCGCAACTCCTTGCCCTCCGCCACCCGCCGGCGTATCTCCAGCCACCCATCAAGCTCTTGCGATAACCGCAGACCCGGCGCGGCCCCGGGCTTCAACTGACGCAACGATTCCAGCGCCGCTTCCGGCGCCCCGGCAGCCTCGCGCAAAGCGCCGCTTGCATCGAACCAGCGTTTCAGTGGCGGCGGAACGCGAGCACCAGCATGCATCAACCGCAAGGTTTCGCCATCAGCATCCGGGATGACATCCAGCCGCGCTCCCTCTCCGCGTTCGGCTGTCTTGAGCAACCTCTTGTGGCGCGCCTGAAGGTATAACAACACCGCCTCCACATGTTTGCACGTGCCCAGGCCGTTAATCTGAAAATCAACGCATTCGCAGGCGAATTGGCGCAATTCGAGATTCCGGATCTCCACCTGATAGGTAACGCCACTCCCGGAACGAACTGCGAAGTTCGAGAAAATCGGGTGCCTCGGGTCCTTATTTGTGACCCGGAACTCCTCGGTCCTTGCCCGGAGACGGCGGCGGTTTATTTCGTCTTCGTCGCTGGTGCGCCAGTTGTGCGTTGGCGGCATCGGTATTTCGGCTGGTTTGGCCATACGCCCATGATGCCACAGAACCTGCGGGGTGAGTCAAAATGGAGTTATTGGGAGTTATTAACCGGTTCTTAACAAATCCCGAGAGTGAAAAGTTTCCCGACGTTGCCCGTAAAGTCGCTCAGATCGAATCTAACGACTTGATCCATAAGCTATTCTAACCGACTGCCCCGAGACCGCAGAAGAAAGAGGTGTCGGCGGTCAGCGAGAGGCTTTTCAGCCCTTGAACCGTGGGCCGTTTAGGCTACACTGCCCCCGCATCCTGATAATCTGAATCACGAAACACATGAGACCTGAACAGTGGGATACATTCAAGCGGGCGGCCCGGATGGAGAAAATGGATAAAATCCCCATGGCGCTGATCATCGATAGCCCGTGGATTCCCGGCTATCTCGGGCTGAAGCACATGGATTATTTCCTGGACCCGGAACTGTGGTTCCAATCCAACCTGAAGATTCACCAGGAGTTTCCGGATATCATCTTTGTGCCTTCCTGGTGGATGGAATATGGCATGGCAGCCGAACCCTCCGCTTTGGGCGTCAAGATCAAGTTCTGGGAGAACAACACCCCC
>JBBQYD010000021.1:0-21740 GCA_038209025.1 Verrucomicrobiota bacterium
GTGACTGCTTCCACCGGTGATCCCAATCCGGCGGACGATTATGCCGAAGCCTCAGCCACGGTCACTTCGCCGCGCGCCGATCTGGCGGTGGGCCTGGTGGCCACGCCGAACCCGCTGATGCTGGGCGGCGACGTTACCTACTACATTTCCATCACCAACCTGGGGCCGGCCAGCGCCACCAGCGTCAGCGTTATCCAGGAATTGAACGCGAATGTCCTGCCGCTCTGGGCCACCCCAGCGGGTGCCTACGTCATGGATGCCACCCCAGCGTCGCCCAGCGTGACCTTCACGAACCTCGGCCTGCTGGCCAGCGGCGGGGTGACCAATATCGCGGTGCGGGCCAAACCAACGCTCGCGGGCACCATTACGGGCACGGTCAAGGTGACTTCCGCCGTGATCGACCCGCTCAAGGGCAATAACAGCGCCTCAGCCAAGACCATCGTTGAGCCGTTTTCGATCGGCATCACCCGTTCTGGAGCGGACCTGACTCTGTCGTGGAGCGTCGGCGCAGCCAACTATACGCTGGAAGTCGCCACCAGCCTGGCGTCGAATGCCACCTGGACGCCCGTGCCGGCCAACGGGATCAGTTCGGTGGGTGAGGTAAGGACTTACAGGGTCAATACCAGCACAGGCACCCAATACTTCCGCCTGAAGGCCCAACTCTGATCGGCCCTGTGCCTCGAATAATTAAAAGAACATCGGTTATGAAACTCGCATTTCAATGGTTCGTGAGCGCTCCAAGCCGGACAGCTCGGCTCATCTCGAAGTCTGCCGCCGCCGTCCTCGCGCTGCTGGCCCTCGGCCTTGGCGCCACCGTGGCGGCCCCCTTCGACAAGGAGTTCCAGTTCACCCAGCCGGACGGGGTGGCCATCAGCATTCACGGCCAGGGCGACGAGTTTTCCGCCGTGTTTGAGTCGCTGGAAGGTTACACCGTGGTGTTCGACCAGGCTCAAAAGGCCTACTGCTATGCCGAGGTGGCGGCCGATGGAAAACTGGTCTCGACCGGCATTCAGCCCCAAAAAGCCAACCCGTCCAGCCTGAACCTGGCGCCGCACCTGCGCATGAGCCGCGAGGCTCGCCGCGATCAGGTCGTCGGGCGCTACCTGCAATGGGAACAAGCCATGCAGATCAACCCTCGCTGGGAAGCCCTGAAATTGGAAAATCGCGCCTACGAGTCCGCGCTCAAGAGTGGCGCCCAGTTTGCCCCCCCGCGGAACACCACGGTGGGTACCAAGATCGGCCTGACCATCCTCGTGGATTTCTCCGACGACCCCGCCACGCTGCCGCAGATGGATGTGATCGATTACCTCAACGCCGACAACTATACCGGCTACGGCAACAATGGGTCGGTCAAGAAGTACTTTCAGGATGTTTCCAACGGGCGGCTCACCTATTCCAACGTGGTGACCATCTATATCACCGCGCCGCAGCCCAAGACCACGTATAACGATGTGACGCAGGACGCCGGCACCATGGGCAACAACCTGCTCAAAGACGTGCTGGACACCATGAAAGCCCTGCCGAATTACAGCACCACCATCCTGCCCACGTTCGACAACCTCACGGTGGACAACAACAACAATGTGGTGGCCTGCAATGTGTTTTTCGCGGGCAACAACAGCGGCGTGTGGGCCATGGGTTTGTGGCCGCACTCAGGGGCCTTGGGGCTGGTGGGCGCCCAGGAACTCTCGCCCGGCGGCAAGAAAATTTTTCGTTACCAAATCACCGACATTGGCAATCGTTTGGCGATCGGCACCTTTGCCCACGAAAACGGCCACATGCTGTGCGGCTTCCCGGACCTTTACGACTACGATTACGATTCGACGGGGGGCGCGGGCTATTTTTGCCTGATGGGCTCCGGCGGGGTGGACCTGAACCCTTCCCAGGTCTGTGCGTATCTCAAGCGGGCCGCCGGGTGGGCGACAACCACCGAACTGAGCACGACGTCCACGCTGCTGGCGATGGTCTCAGCCCGGGCGGGAACGAATTTCAACCACTTCTATCGGTTTGAGAAGCCCGGCGTGCCGACTGAGTATTACTTGGTTGAGAACCGCCAGACGGCAGGGCGCGATAGCTGGCTTCCGGGCGGTGGCGTGGCCATCTGGCACGTCGATGAGCTGGGGGATCGGGACAACCAGAGCCTGGCCTATAACGGTGCCCACGCAAATTACGAATGCACGCTGGTGCAGGCCGACAACGCGTGGCATTTCCAGCGGAATATAAACGCGGGTGACTCGGGAGACCTGTGGCAGGCAGAAAACAACTCCTCCGCGTATCGCAACGAGTTCAATGACACCACCACCCCCAGCGCCCGCTGGTGGGACGGCGCGAACTCCGGCGTTTATTTTTCCGACTTCGGGTCGAACGCCAACACCATGACCTTCCAGGTGGGCTACGGACTTGCGCTCAAAGTCGCCCAGACCACGGTGATTGACGGCAACGGCAACGGCTTGATCGATTTCAACGAATGCACCGATCTCTTCATTGTGCTGACGAACGGCGGGGGTCTGGGAGCGAGTAATATCAGTGCCACCCTGAGCACTGTGACGCCGGGGGTGGTGGTGGCCCAGCGCCTTTCAGCCTATCCCAATATTGGTGCCGGCGAAACGGCCACGAACCTGCTGGCTTACAAGGTGAGCACCGCCCCGGATTTCAACTGCGGTTCACCGATCCACTTCACGCTGGCCATCAAGTCAGATATGGCAACGGCCACCAACACGTTTGTCATGCAAACCGGGTTGCCGGGCCTCCCACTGCGGTTTAACAGCGCGGCACCCGTGGACATTCCGGATTTCGGCGAGACCAATTCAACCATCGTGGTCTCCAATGTGGCTTTCGCCGCCAACAAAGTAACCGTGAGCGTCTATCTTTCCCATACCTACGACGGCGATCTGCTCCTGCAACTCATCTCCCCTGGGGGCATCACCAACACCTTGAGCCGGTATCGCGGTGGCAGCGGTCAGAACTACGGCATCAAGTGTTCGCCGGATATTTACCGCACTGTTTTTGACGATGCCGCAGTTGTCCCCATCGGGACGGGGGCCGCGCCGTTCCTGGGCCTGCACCGCCCGGAGCAACCGCTGAGCGTTTACAGTGGCAAGGCTGGCACCAACCTGAATGGCGGATGGAAGCTGCGGGTGGTTGATTCGGCGCGCTTCGATTTCGGCACGCTGCAGTGCTGGTCGCTGGATATTACGCCGACGGTCTGCGCTGACGGCCTGGGTGAATGTCCCGGAGCCGATCTTTCCGTGGGCCTGACCGCCCAACCGGAGCCCGCCACCAGCGGTTCGGACCTGCTCTATACCATCAGCGTTACGAATCGCGGCCCGAGCACAGCCAAGAGCGTGACCGTCAGCCAATTGCTGCCACCGAGCGTGATTTACCGGAGTTCGCAGTCTTCCCAGGGCGCGGTTTCCGCGGCTGGGAATGTGGTCACCTGCAACCTGGGGGGCATGGCGGTCGGCGCGCGCGCGACCATCAGCGTTGAGGTGACAACCACCGCCGACGGGGCGATAGGATCCTCCGCCACGGTCTCTTCCGAGCAGACCGATTTCGACCTGGCCAACAACACCGCGACCTTTGTTTCGCATATCAATCCCCCAACCTCCGACCTGGTGGTTGGCATTGCCCCGAGTGCAAGTTCCATTCCGCTGGGCGGCTCCATCACCTACGTGGTGGCGGTGACCAATAAAGGACCCAGCACTGCCAGCAGCGTCATGCTGACCAACACCTTCGCTCCGGGGCTGGTCATCACTTCTGCCACCGCTTCGCAAGGCACCGCAGTGACCTCCAGCAACCTGGTGGTCTGCGCCTTTAACAGCCTCGCGCTGGGCGCCCGGGCGACCGCAACCATCACCGTCGTTCCACTCGCCGAAGGTGCGGTGGTCGCTTCGTCACGAGTTTCTGCCGCCCAAAATGACCCGATTGCGGGGAACAATTCGGCCACCGCGGTCGTCGCGGTCGGCCCGGCTGCCGATCTGGCGCTCTCCATCGTTGACAATCCCGACCCGGTGGTAACCGGCAACGAACTGACTTACACCGTCACTGTCACCAACCGCGGCCCCAGTGCTTCGGGTAATGTGGTGCTTACGACGGCGGTTTCTCCCGGTGTGCATGTTACCTCCGTTGTGCCTAGCGCCGGCTCGGTAACCCAGTTGAATAACACCATCACGGCGGACTTCGGCAACCTGCCGAGCGGCGGTACCGCCCTGCTGACCATCATCGGCACCGCGCTGGTGGACGGCACCAATACCACCACCGCCTCCGTGTTCGGGTCGCAGCCGGACCCCGTCGCCGGTAACAACACGGCGACGATCAACACCCTGGCGGCCGGCCCGTTCGTCCGTTTTATCGCCGCGGGTGCGACGCTGACGGCTGAAAGCGTCCTGCCGGCCAACGGAGCCATTGATGCCGGTGAGACTGTCACGGCCAAATTGTTTCTTCGCAACTCGGGAAATATTGGAGCGTCCAATGTGGTTGCCACCTTGCTTGCCACCAACGGGGTGACCCCGGCGCCTTCAGGGAATCCGCAGGTTTACGGCGATCTCGCCACCGGTGGCCTGCCAGTGGATCGTTCTTTCACGTTCACCGCCTCCAGCGCCAGTTCCGTCACCGCCGTGCTGCGGGTGCAGACCGATACCACGGTGACCAATGTGGCCTTTACGTTCTCGCTGCCGGTCAACCGGGCCTTTGGCAACACCGCGCCCATTGTCATCCGCGATAATCAAACGGCCGATCCGTATCCCTCCACCATCAATGTGACTGGTTTGACCGGGATCGTCGGCAAAGTCACTGTCACACTCTCCAACTTCACTCATACCTTCCCGCAGGACGTGGATGTCTTGTTGGTGGGTCCCGGCGACCAGAAAGTGATCCTGATGTCCGGCGCCGGCGCCGCGAACGCGGTAAACGCCAACCTGACTTTCGACCAGACCGCCGCCCAGCCGTTGCCATCCCCCTCCGGCCAATTGCTGAGTGGCACTTGGCGGCCAGCCAGTTACCTTGCGAACGTGACGCTGCCATCCGTGGCGGCCCCGTATGGGAGTTCCTTGGAATCCCTCAATGCCGTCAACCCGAACGGGCTCTGGAAGCTTTACGTGAATGATCACACGGACGGCGATCAAGGATTGATCAGTTCCGGTTGGAGCCTCGGCTTCACCATGCTTAAGCCCGTTAACCAGGTGGCTGACCTGGCGCTCACCGCCTTGGCCAGCCCGACCTCGGTCCTCGCGGGGTCCGACGCAACGTTCACCTATACCGTGGTCAACAGCGGGCCGAACACGGCCACCTTTGTGGCCTTCACCAGCCAGGTTCCCGGCACGGCTGCGCTGATTTCAGCCAGTGCCAGCCAAGGTGAGACTCCAATCACTGTCGGGGGGCAAGTCACGGTCAATCTGAGTGGCATTGCCGCGGGCGGTTCCGCCACCGTCACCTTGGTGGTGCGTCCGGGAGTGCCGGGTGCTTTGGTCTGCCCGGGCGCCGTGAACTCGCCTGCGGAGAATGACCTGAACACGGTCAACAACACGGCCTCGGCGACCGTGCAAGTCGGGCGGCCAATAGCCGATCTGGCCTGCAGCCTTGAGGCGACCCGCGCGCCCGTGGTTCTCAGCAGTAACGTGATGTTCTCCGTCATCGTCACCAACTCCGGCGTCAACGCCGCGCTAAATGTCGTGGTAAGCAACACCCTCCCGGCGGGCTCGGCTTTTGTATCCGCCAACCCCACAGCCGGGGTCACCACGAATGGCCAGTCCGTCGTGTGGGTGGTGGGCACGCTGGCGGCTGCGAACTCCGCCCGGCTTGACCTCGAGCTTCAGGGTGTGGCGGTCACCAACGGCGTGTTCACAGCGGCCGCCTCCACCACGTCCCTCGATCAGGTCCAGTCCAACAACGTGGCTCAGGCAACCTTGTTTGTCGGCTACCCCACCCCCGCATTTGAGAGCGCGGGCGCCATCCTGCGGGCTGAGAGCGGCCCGGTCAACGGCTCGGTGGACCCCAATGAGCAGATTACCGTGTCACTGGCGCTGCGCAACGTGGGCTCCCGCGATGTCACCAATTTGATGGCTGCGCTGGTTTCCGGCAACGGCGTGATCAATCCCGGCCCCAGCCAGGATTTTGGGGTCGTGGCGATGAACGGAGCCGCCGTTTCCCGCGTATTTACCTTCACGGCCACCGCGACTGAGGATCGGCTCGTGACGGCCACCCTGGAGCTCTCCGAGGGCGGCACAAATAGCCTGGGGACGGTTAACTATGTGTTTAATCTGCCGGTCACCGCGTCCTTCGCCAACCCGGCCGCAGTCACGATTCCGCCGCTGGGCGTGGCTTCGGTTTACCCCATGACCAACACCGTTTCTGGTCTGACGGGCGCGGTTAGCAAGGTGCGTGTCAGCCTCATGGGCCTGACTCACAGCTTCCCGCTCGACGTGAATGCCTTGTTGGTCAGCCCTTCCGGCGAACGTGCCTTGGTCCTGTCCCACGCCGGCGGCGGCCACCCGATTACCAATGTCAACGTGACGTTCGACGATGCGGCTTCAGCCTTGCTGTCCAAGACTGCGGCTATCACGTCGGGCACGTTCCTTCCGACCAGCTACGACGCTCAGCCGGCATTCCTCCCGGTGGCCCCTGCCGGGCCTTATGCCACGCAGCTTGGAGCGCTCAACGGCATCGATCCAAATGGTGTCTGGAAGTTGTTCGTGATGGACGACCATAGCGGTGATGGCGGCTCAATAGTCAACGGGTGGAGTCTGGAGATCACCACGGTCAAAACCGTGAACCCGCTGGCCGACCTGGCCATCTCCCTGGCCAGCGCGCCGCAGACGCCGTTTGTCGGTGAAATAATCACCAACGTGATCACCGTCAATAACCTTGGTCCGGCCAAGGCGACCGGGGTCATCGTGACCAATACACTGCCCGCCGGCGTTTCCTTCCGCTCGGGATCCGCTGGGGTAACTGGCGGCACAAACGAGATTGTGGTGTGCTTGATGAGCGACATCGCGGCCGGCGGTTCGGCCACTGCCACGGTCCTGACGGTCGCCGAGTTGGGCGGCACCTTGTTGAACAGGGTGAGTGTTACCTCCGCCGCGGAAACCGATCTCCAACCGGCCAACAATGTGGCGGAAACCACGCTCCAGGTCTTCGGCGTGGAACGTTCCGTGCTCAGCGGAGCGCTGGAAGGCGCTGACTTCGCCATCAGCTACAACGCCCAGCCGTCGTTTAGCTACGTTCTGCAGGGTTCAACCAACCTGATCGATTGGTCCGGTGTCAGCACGAATGTGTGTCCGCCCGCCGGCGTCATAAAGATCGTCCTGCCGCTGTCTGGCAATGGCTCGGGCCAGTTCTATCGCAGCCTGCGCGTGCTGCCGTGAGCCGGACTGCGCCCCGGATATGATTTTGATGGGGTTAACGGGCGGCGTCGGGATGGGTAAGACCACCGCCGCCCGTGCCCTTCAAGCCCGCTCCATCCCCGTTATTGATACCGATGAGCTGGCCCGTGACCTGGTGGAACCCGGCCAGCCCGCCTGGCGGGAAGTTCGCCAGGCTTTTGGCGCGGATATCCTGGGGTCTGACGGACAGCTCCTGCGGAGCAAGCTGGCGGGGATTGTTTTTAGTGAGCCGTCCGCACGGCAAACGCTCGAGCGCATACTCCACCCTCGGATTCGTGAAACCTGGCGGGCTGAAGCCGGCCGCTGGAGGCAGCAGGGCTGTCGTGTCGGTTGTGTGGTGATTCCCCTCCTCTACGAGACCGGCGCTGAGGCGGAGCTGGATCGCGTGGTGTGCGCCGCCTGCTCGGCGGTTTCCCAACAACAACGCTTGCTGGCCCGCGGCTGGTCCGCTTCAGAAATCGAACATCGTCTCGCCGCCCAGCTCCCTGTCGCTCAGAAACTGCTGAAGGCCGATTACGTTCTCTGGACGGAGGGCGATCCATCACTCATCCCGGAACAGTGGGAGAGCATACTGGCGCACCTGGGAGATGAGACGGTGCGGTCGCCGGTTTAAGGGGCTTTCGCCAAACCAAGGAAATTCTCCGCCCCATCGCGCGCTGCTTGTGCCCGGCTCCGCGTTTATGCCACACTGCGCCGCATGCCGGCCTTTGCGCTGACGATTTTTACGGGTGCCTTCCTGTTATTTCAGGTGCAGCCGTTGATGGGTAAGTTTGTCCTGCCGTGGTTTGGCGGCAGTCCCGGGGTCTGGACCACCTGCATGTTGTTTTTTCAGGTGCTGCTCCTGGCCGGATATGCGTATGCGCATTGGAGCGCGCGAACCCTGAGACCCCGCGCCCAGGTGGTCCTGCACCTCAGCCTGGTGGCTGTCTCGCTGGCGTTTCTGCCCGTGATCCCCGGGGCACAATGGAAACCGGCCACCGGGGAGGAACCGGTGTTGCGTATTCTCCTGCTGCTTGCCGCGAATGTCGGGCTTCCCTACCTGGCGCTTTCCGCCACCGGCCCGCTGGTGCAACACTGGTTCGGCTGTGCCTTTGCGGGCAAATCCCCTTACCGCCTCTATGCGTTGTCCAATGTGGGCTCATTACTGGCCTTGCTCTCGTATCCTTTCCTGTTCGAGCCGTGGTTGGCGAGGCAAACCCAGGGCCGGCTTTGGAGTGTGGGCCTGGTGCTCTACCTGGCCTGCCTGCTGGCCTGCGCGCGCCGCATCTGGCGCATAAGCCAGCCTTCCGAGGGGCCATCCCCGGCTGGCGAATCGACGTTAACCATCAGCGCCTCCGCGCCCCCCGGCGGTTTTGCCACCGCTTTGTGGCTGCTGCTCCCCGCCTGCGCTTCGGCCCTGTTGCTGGCTGTCACGAACAAGCTTTGCCTGGACGTGGCCGTTTTTCCGTTTCTGTGGATCGTGCCGCTCGCCCTGTACCTGTTGAGCTTTATTGTGGCTTTCGATAACCCGCGTTGGTACGCCCGCGGACCGTTCACGCTGCTGTTTGTGCTGGCGCTCGCGGGGTTCTGCTGGGCTCTCTACGAGGCTACGAACTGGACGCTCTGGCGGCAGGTTGGGGTTTTTGGCGCGGGACTTTTCATTTGCTGCATGGTCTGCCACGGCGAGCTTTATCGGCTGCGTCCCCCGGCCGCGCAACTGACCCGGTATTACTTGTTCATTGCCGCTGGCGGCGCCTTGGGGGGCATCTTTGTGGGCGCCCTGGCGCCGCTCCTCTTCAGTGATTATTACGAGCTGCATTTGAGCCTGTTTCTGAGCGCCCTGCTATTCGTGGTGTTGTTCTGGCGGGATGCCGCCCGCGGAGGACGGCCGGCGGCTGAAGCCGGAACCAGAACCGCCTCGCGCTTCCTGGACTCCCTCGCCCTGGTCTTGCCCATCCTTGGCCTGGCCGGCTTGGAATTGTGGATTTGGAATTGCGAGGCCCTGTTCGCCAGTTTTCCCCGGGAAGTATTCCATGCCTTGCGGTTTATGACGTGGAGTCTTTTCCTGCTGGTGCTGGCGGGTTGGTTCCTGCGGCGGGGCCGGAACTCCAGCTACGCCCGCTATCTCACCGGCACCTGGCTGACACTGGGGCTGCTGGCGCTCGGCAACGTTTTGGGGTTGCAGGCTCTCAAGCGGGATGCCGAAGTCGTTTACATGGCGCGGAATTTTTACGGCGTGCTCACGATTTTGGATCATCACCGGGACAAGCCTGAAGATCGATACCTGCTGCTCCGCCACGGCCGCATCACGCACGGGCTGCAGTTCACCCGGCCCGATTTCGCGAAAGTGCCCACCACCTATTACGGACCCGGGAGCGGGGTCGGCCTGGCCATCCATTCACTTCCTGACCGCCCGCGGCGGCTGGGGTTGGTGGGCCTTGGCACCGGCACCCTGGCCACGTATGGCCGGCCCGGCGACACTTTACGCATTTACGAAATCAACCCCGAAGTCATCGACCTCGCCTGGTCGCGATTCACCTATCTGAGCAACTGCCCGGCTAAAGTTGAGATTGTCCCGGGCGACGCCCGGCTCTCGCTGGAGCGCGAGGCGCCGCAGCGCTTTGACCTGCTTGCCCTCGATGCCTTCAGCAGTGATTCGGTGCCCGTCCATCTCCTGACTCGCGAAGCTTTTGCGGTGTATGAGCGGCACCTTGCCACCAACGGCATTCTGGCCATTCATATTTCCAATCACTACCTCGACCTCGAACCCGTCGTGCTGAATCTGGCCAGGGAGTTTCGCCGGGGGCTGATGCTGATCGATCCGGAAGATGACGAAGAGGACTGGTGGATCTATGGCTCCACCTGGGCGCTTATGTCCCGCGACCGGGATTTCTATAACCGGCCGGAAATCTACTCGGTGGCGGTGCCTTTTCGGACCAACGCGCCAGTGGTGCCGCTGTGGACCGATGACTTTGCCAGCCTCTACCAAATCCTGCGGGCGCCATAATCCCGGCCTGCCGCACCCGTGGGCGGGCTCATCCATATATTTTTGATTCGCAAGATGAGAAACACGCGTTTGCACCGGGCTATGAGGGACGGCTTGACACCATCTTGCAGCGGGCAATTGATACTCGGGAAAGGAATGAATAACGGAAAGGTTTATGGATGACCCCAGCGACAAAAGTTGGACAGGCCAGCTGGTCTTTTCCCAGGGACTCTCAAATGGGCAGAACTACGCGCCGATAATGAAGTATTTTATTGCTCCGTACACGAAAAAAAAGGAGAGGATGAAGAGCGCGATTCCGAGCCAGAAGTAAACTCTTCCGAGAGCGCTTGTTGGAATGAAATGTCTGATGCGATGGATAACGGCGCCGAGGACGCCAAGGTAACATCCCAGTCCGAGTGCGCCGCCCGCAATGTACAGCGCTTTCGCGCTGCCCGGAAAAGGTGAAGCCAGTCCGAAATGCTTCGCGAGCGTAACACCCAGAAGCCAGATGAGAATCATCGGAGGATTGCTGAAGGCCAGCATGAATCCCGTCACATACGCCAGACGATTGTTTTTGAGAGACGAGTGATTCAGATCGATGCCAGATGGTTTTTTGCATTCTTTTAATGTGACGAACGCAAGAATCCAGAGGATGACAGCTCCCGCGGCGTTGAATGAAGCGAGCACCAGCGGCAGCTCCATGAATGGAGCGATCCCAAAAACGGCAACGGCCCCATATAAAATATCAGAACTTACGGAGCCGAGGATTACCATGGCAGCAGCCCACAAATGTCCGCTCATGACTCTCTTTGCCATTTCAATCTGAGATCCGCCGATGGGGATGGCGGCGATGAATCCCAGCCCCGCAGCAAGCAAGAACAGGAGAAAATGATTCATGACTCTCTGACGGACCCGGACAAACATGGCTGCTGAACCGTGGATGCTTCCGGAACAAATCCATCAAGATAGGATACGATCATTCGCGCGGGGCCGGCGACGTCAAATTGTTCGAAGCAGAGTACTTGCTTGCAGGTCTTGAACATTTTATTCAGACAGGTAATGTTGCGGCAGCGGCTTCCCGCCTGATAACACCGGGAGGGAGCATCCTGATTCGAAGGAAGGAACCCTTCCTGAAATGAGTCGTAGCCGGACATGCGGGGTGTCGTAGCGCCGAAGAAGGAGAAGATGGCGGTACGGTTTCTGAATTGATGATTCCCGGACCGGGAAAATTTCCGGGAGGCCGCCAGATGGAGAGGACCGGTGTCGCCGCTCACAAACACGTCGGCGAAATCGATGAGCGCCGCGTAAACTTCCAGAGGCATTTCCTTTGGGATGATGCGAACTTTGGATTGAAGCTGTGCCGGGAGCGAATCCAGCAGTCTATTCCCTATGCCCGCAGAAGTGTGCCCTTCACCGAGAAGTATTCTCGTTGCGGCGTTCGTATTCTTTGCGAGTTGCACCAGCATGGCACTCTGGTTCTCGAACGGCATCAAATTGTATCGGACCGCGCTGTCCGGATTGAACATGAGGACCGGTGAAAGGGGCGAAAGCTCCGCCTGTTTGTAAAACGACATGGCTTGTTCTATCACCGCATCGGTATACGTCGTGCGGACTCCCTTGAAGGAATCCTCTCGGAGCGGCGCTGCGCTATGTAAAAACAGTTGACGAACAAACAGATACTCCTGATACGCGAAGTGGTTGATAACCTCGCGCCTGCCTTCGTTGCGCAATATCGTCGCGCTGTGGGACAGGAAACCGATGAATGGTTGCCGGGACCTTGCCACGTCTTTGCGTTTCATGAACGGGCACAACATAAAAACGAGATCATACCGGCCCGTGAGTATTATTTCGCGCACGCTCGCAATCTCCGATGGAGACGGCAAGCGCCCATTGGAGAACAATGGAATGATTCGGGTTGCATCGGGATTCCCCTCGATAAGCGGAGAGGCCATCCTGTTAATTACAAAATCTATTTCAGCATCGGGAAAAAAATCGCGCAGGGCCATAAGCGCCGATTGGGCCAGCACCGCGTCTCCGATATGAATGTCCGAAACGACGAGGAAGCGCCGGAACGCCTTCACTTTTCGCATCTGTCGGCGGTTGCGCCGTTCGAACATCGCAGACAGCGCACTGCTCCCTCCGATGCCAAGAAACATTCTATCCAGAAAGCGTGCTCCGGACACCGGGAAAATCTCGGTGACACGGCTCGTCCATGAAAAAACGACCTCCTGCACTTTTGTATTCATCGTCCCCCACCTGCTTTAATCATAAATGTCAGGTTGCTGTGAAACATTACCTATCGTGATTTGTAGCTGCAAGGTAAAGCTTGCCGGGCAGCGGCCGGCTGGATTCGCGGAGGGTTCGGCGATCAGGGCTCTGATCCGGCGTCCGGAGACATGGCTGGCGTGGCCCCCGGGTTGTATCTGCGCAGATATCGCAGGGCGACGGAGAAATCCTTGGACAACGGCGCGAGAATTTCCAGCGGTTGGCCGGTTCGCGGGTGAAGCAAACTGACTGCTTCACAGTGCAGCGCGGGGAGGGGAGTCAAGGGGCGCTCCGTGCGGTTATCCTTGAGGCGATAGTCAGGTTTCAGGCTGGAAAGCAGGAGCGGGCGTCCGCCGTAAAGCGGGTCGCCGGCAATGGGCAGGCCGCGAAAGCGCAGATGGGCTCGCACCTGGTGAATTCGGTCAGTCAGGGGCTGGCATTGCAGCACTGCATGGCGGGGGAACCGCTCCACCACTTTAAAGAGGGTTACGGAACGTTTGCCGAGCTGCGAATCCACCCGGTAAAACCCGGCGGGGGCGGGGCGGGTGGATAACCTGGCCTCGACCCGGAATTCGTCCTCAACCGGCACGCGGTTGATCAGGGCCAGGTAGCGCCAGGAGGGCAGCTCCGAGCCAAAAAGGCTGGCGGTTTTTGACACCATGGCTTTGCTGCACGCGAGCAGCAGCACGCCGGAAGCCTCGGCATCCACGCGATGGGTCTGCATGAGAAAAGTCAACCCGCGTTCAGTGGCCCAGGGCTTTTGCTCTTTGATGCCGGCGTGCAGCAGGCCCAGGAGCGAAACCTTATCAGGGTCGTCCCGGTCAGGGGAGACCGGCAGCCCGGGCGGTTTGTTCAAGGCCAGGTAATCCTGGTCCTCGTAGAGCACGGGGATTTCCCAGAACTCCCCTTTGGTTTTCACCGACAATTTGATTGCGGCAGTCACGATTCTTATTTTGGTTTTCGTCCGAGCCCCCAGATGAGCCAGATGGCCAGGGCCACCAGCAGCACTATCCACCACAGGTAACGCAGTTCGCGGGCCGCGATTTCGACGAATCCGGCCGCGCGGGGAAACAACAGCAGGAGGCCGCCCAGGACGACCAGCAACACACAGACCTGGAGGATGGCCCGGAGACGCGGGTTCATTGGCCCACCGGATTTTGCGGCACGCCCAGCGGCAGAAGCAGCTCCGATGGGGCGGCGCCCGGGGTGGCAGGAACTACCAAGGGTGATTTGCCGTTCCAGCGTTCAACGATTTGCAGCCGCAAAAACTCCGGGTTCACCTTGAGGGCTTCGCCGCGGGCCCGGATGGCCTCCGCCTCGCCCCGCGCGCGAATGATGGCCGTCTCCGCCTCCGTCTGGGTTTGAATCTGGGTGAAGCGCGCCTGGGCCGCCTGCTGTTCAGCCACCATTTTCGCCTCGATGGCGCGCTCCAATTCCTTGGAGAGATCCAGGTTCTTGATCACGATGTCGTTGACCGTGAGGATGGCCCCGATCTTGGTTCGGGCGGCGGCGAGCGTTTTGTCTTTGATTTCCTCGCGCTTTTTGACGATCTGCTCCGCGGTGAGCATCGCGGTGGCCTCTTTGACCGCCTCGAGCACCCGGGGGGCGATCAGGCTGTCGAAGGGGTCGCCTGAGAACTCCCGGTAAATTTGAACGACCGACTCCTGGGGCACACGGTAAAGCACGTTCAGCTCCATCACGACCTGCTGAAGGTCCGAGGAAAAACAGTCGGCTTTGAGGGCCTGGGTGCGCTGGCGCACCTTCACGGGCACAATGCTGGTGATCAGCGGTGTTTTGAAGCCGAAACCCTCGGGCAGGAAGCGGTTTTCAGCCTTGCCAAGGGTGACTTTAATGCCGCGAGTGCCCGGTTCCACCACGTAAGTGCTGGTGGACGCCAGGATCACCAAGGCGAAAACCAGTACGGCGATGCCGACCAGTCTTGGGGCCAGGAAGTTGGCGAAAGGATCAGCGGCGCTGAAGGGCGGGCGGGGCATTCGAGAGGGATTTGGCATGGGATTGGGTTTGTCTTAGGCGCTCCAAATCCTGGAGCTGGAAAACGAGGTTGTCGCCTCCGCCAATCACCAAAGGCGTGAGGCCGTCCCATTTATCAACAATCTTGAGGTCCACGAAGGCCGGCGTATCTTTGAGCGCCTCGCCGCGGATGCGGATCGATTCGGCTTCGCCTTTGGCCTGGATCACGGCGGTATTCGCTTCGATCTGCGCGCGATCCTGAAAGAATTTGCTCTTGGAAGCCTCCTGCTCCTGGACCATTTTGGCCTCGATGGCGCTTTCCAATTCACGAGTGAGCGTGATGTCCTGGATCACGATATCCTCCACCACCAGGAGGTTCCCGATTTTTCGGCGGCTGATCTCGAGCGCCCGGGCCTTGATCACCTCCCGGTTCTTGACGATTTGCTCGGCACTCTGGAGGGCGGCGACTTCCTTGAGCGCTTCATGAATGCGGGGCGCAATCAGGCTCTTGAAGGGATCGCCGTCGTATTCCTGAAAGATTTTGACGACCGAGCTCGCCGGAATCCGGAACAAGACGCGCAGATCGATGGTGATTTGCTGGAGGTCCGACGAGTAGCACTCCGCGCTTTCCTGGGCGGTTTGCTGGCGGATGGAAAGCAGATGGACGGTGGTGATCAAGGGGGCCTTGAACCAGAAGCCTTCGCCCTTGAAACCAGGTGAAACCTTGCCTAACACCACTTCCACGGCCGAAAACCCTGGCTGCACCGTGTAGGTGCCGGAGAAAGCCATGAGCACCACCACAAAGATCAGGATGGCGATGCCGATGAAACGTCCAAGGGTCTGCGGATTCATGTCTCGCTAAAACTAACATAGACGCGGCCCCACACAAGGCATTCCCGGTAAAACAACTGTAGATCGCGCTTGGCAGCGCGGGGAGGTTTTGGTTAGCTCAGCTATCCGCATGATACGAATGCTCATGGTTATCGCCTGCGCGTGCTGCGCTTGCCTGCCGCTCAGGGTGGTTGCGCAACAGCAGACCACCTGGGAAATCTATTCGTCCGAGGGCGGCAAAGGCGCCGTCGAATACGATTTCAACACGGGCCGGGTGGTCGCCACCGGCGGCGTGGTGGTGGTTTACGGCAATGCCGTGCTGTCCGCTGACAAAATCTCCGGCCATGAGCCTTCGGGCGAAATCATTGCCGAGGGCAAGGTGCGGATTCAGCAGGAGGACATGATTTGGGCGGGCGATCAGCTCAAGTACAACTTCAAGACCCATCAGATTGTGGCGGAACAATTCCGGGCGGGCAAAGCGCCGGTGTTTGTGTCGGGGTTGGGCGTCACCGCAGACGTCAGCAACCGGGTTTATACCGCCACGAATGCGATGGTGACGGCGGATGACGTGGAACGTCCGCTGCTTAAGATTCGGGCAAGCTATGTGAAGATCATACCCGGGGACAAGGTGGTGGCGCGCAATGCCACGGTGTTCGCGGGACAGGTGCCGGTCTTCTATTTTCCGTATTATTCGCGGAGCTTGTCGGGCTCCGGTAATCATTTCAGTTTCCTGCCCGGCTACCGCAGCCGGTTTGGGCCTTTCCTGCTGACGACCTATGACTGGGTGCTGAACAACCAGGTGGACGGCGCATGGCACTTCGACTGGCGCCAGAAACGGGGCGTGGGGCTGGGGCCAGACGTGAATCTGCACCTGGGCAGGTGGGGCGAGGCCTCCCTGGGGGGATACTATGCGCGCGATGAACAGCCGGAGGTTGACCGCCTCTTCGGTCAGCAGGCACCCGCGGACCGCAAACGGGTCTGGCTCGATTACCAGGCGCATCCCGCGACCAACCTGAGCTTTCGGTCCCAGATCCGCTATCAGGGTGATCCGGGGATTGTCCGCGAGTTCTTCGAGGGCGAATACCGCAATGATCCACATCCGAACACCTATTTTGAGGTCAACAAGTTCTGGGACAATTTCAGTCTGGACCTGATGGCCCAACCCCGGGTGAACGATTTCCTGGATACAGTCGAGCGTCTGCCGGACCTGCGGTTGACGGGTTTCCGCCAGCAATTGGGCGAGTCACCGTTTTATTACGAAAGCGAAAGTTCCGTGGGCTGGTATCGGCGGCTGTTCCCGGACCTGGAGGACGTGCCGGAGCCCGATTACTCCGCCGCGCGCGCGGATACCTATCACCAGGTGGTCCTGCCACAGACCTACTTCGGCTGGCTGAATATCACCCCGCGAGTGGGCGGGCGGTTCACGTATTATAGCGAGGCGGACGGCCCCGACACCCAAACCCAGGAGCAATATCGCGGCGTGTTCAATACCGGCGCGGAGGCCTCCTTCCGGGCCTCGCGCACCTGGCCGGGCTATCAAAACAAGTTCTTCCAGATGGATGGCGCGCGCCACATCATCCAGCCTTCGGTGAATTACGTCTATGTGCCCGACCCGGATCACAGCCTGCGTGAGCTTCCCCAGTTTGACTACGAAATGCCCAGCCTGCGGATGCTCCCGCTGGAGTTCACCGATTACAACGCCATCGACTCCATCGACACCGAAAATGCGTTTCGCCTGGGGCTGCGCAATAAACTGCAGACCAAGCGCGGCGGCCAGTCGATCAACCTGCTTAGCTCGGACCTCTACACCGACTGGCGCGTGAATCCGCGTGCCGATCAAACCACATTCGCCGATGTCTATTCCGATACGGTGCTCCGCCCGTGGTCCTGGGTGACGCTTGAATCGCTGACGCGTTACGACACCGATAGCGGCCAGTTCCGCTTTTCCTATCACAGTTTGACGCTGGAGCCCTCCGACCAATGGAACTGGACCATCGGCCAGTTCTATTTGAAGGAGGATTTATCCGGGTCGAGATATGCGCTGGGTCCGGGCAACAATCTTTACCTCAGCAGCATTTTCTTCCGTTTGAATGAGAATTGGGGCTTCCGGGCCACGCATCATTTCGAGGCGCGCACCGGGGAGATGGAAGAGCAGACGTATACGGTTTACCGCGATTTGCGCAGTTGGACGGCCGCTCTTACCCTGCGCTGGCGCGAGTTGCGCAGCGGCCAGGAGGATTTCACGATCGGCTTCGCCTTCTCCCTCAAGGCTCATCCGCGCTACGAACTCGGGCGCGACATCCGCCGTCCTTACGCCTTGCTGGGGGGATAGGCTGGCGCGGCGTTGAGCCGGTGAGTTGAGGTGAATCTAAATGGATCGCGAGACCCGGCCTGCCCCAGTCAGGCCAGGCTGGTGGATGCCCGCCCGGAGCAAGCCACCTTGGAATTGCCCGAAAACCCGCTTGGAATCCCTCCGGCCCCGGATCCACATTGATCGGGCAGGAGCGCTGGCGCCGGGGGCGGGACTGCGTTGGGCGGTCCCCTACAGCAGCCGGATGTTATGCGCCTGGCAGGTTTTCACCATGGCGTCCGGCCATAGGCTGGCTTGAATCTCCCCGACGTGCGCTTTCCGGAGGAAATACATGCACAGGCGGGATTGACCGATGCCGCCGCCGATGGAGAGGGGCATCTCGTCGGCCAGCAGCCGGCGATGCCACATCAATTCCTTGCGTCCCATGGCGTTTCTCACCTGCAGTTGATGGAGCAACGCCGTTTTATCCACCCGAATTCCCATCGAAGATAATTCAAACGCCAAGTTCAAAACCCGGTTCCAAACCAGGATATCCCCATTCAGCCCCTTATATCCCCCGGGGACAGACGTGGACCAATCATCATAATCGGGCGCGCGGCCATCGTGAATGGTGCCGTCCGGCAATGATCCGCCAATGCCGATGATGAACGCCGCGCCGCATTCGCGGAGGAGTTCGCGTTCCCGCTCCTTGGGGTTAAGCCCCGGATACTTTGCCAGCAAGTCTTCCGCGTGGATGAAGGTGATCTCCTCCGGCAATTCCGGCGTGATGTGCGCGTACCGCTCGCACACAAAATGCTCGGTCCGCTTCAACATGGAGTATAACTTGCACACCACTTTCTTGAGGAACTGGACGTCCCGGTCCGCGGCGGTGATCACGCGCTCCCAGTCCCACTGGTCCACATAAAGTGAATGCGTGCTGTCCAGGGTTTCATCCGGACGGATGGCATTCATATCGGTGTAGAGGCCGTAGCCCGGACGAAATCCCAGTTCGGCAAGCTGCAGGCGCTTCCACTTGGCCAGCGATTGCACAATTTCGGCCCGCACCCCGGGGGCGTCCTTGACGTTGAACGACACCGGTTTTTCGATGCCATTCAGATCGTCATTGATGCCCGTGCCGCCCTCCACGAAGAGCGGCGCGGTCACCCGGCTCAAGTTGAGTTCCGTCGCCAGGTTCAGCTCGAAAAAGTCTTTGAGGTTCTTGATGGCGTGCTCGGTTTGTTTGACGCCCAGCAAGGGCCGGTAATCAGGGGGCAGAATCAGTCCAGGGTTCGTTGCGTGCATACGGGGGGCGAGTTTAATCAGCGGCGAACAGAATGCCACTCTATTCAGCGCTTCGTGGCGGCTCTGTGAATGCGGTTGCATTCCGTTCGAGGCACTTTTATCTTGAGCGGAATCGCGCATGCAGTTCTCGATCATTACCCCAAGTTTTCGCAGCGGCCAATGGCTGCCGCTTTGCCTTGCTTCCGTCGCCGACCAGCAGGGGGTCACCTTCGAACATATCGTGCAGGACTCCTGCTCCGATGACGGGACCCAGGAGTGGCTGCCCCAGGACAGGCGGGTCAAGGCGTTCATCGAGAAGGACCAGGGCATGTACGACGCGGTGAACCGCGGGTTCAAGCGTTCGACGGGGGACTATTTGGCCTATCTGAATGCGGATGAGCAGTACCTGCCCGGAGCTTTGGAAGCCGTGGCGCGGTATTTCGCGGCGCACCCGCAAGTGGAGGTCGCGCTGCCGGATACGGTGGTGACGGACCCCGAGGGCGAATACATCTGCCACCGTTCCTCGCTGGTGCCCGGCCAGCACCAGATGTGGGTGCGTTTCCCCGTGCTCACGAGCGCGTTGTTCATCCGGCAGCACGTGGTGCGGGAGCAAGGCATCTATTGCAATACAGAATGGCGCGACCTTGGCGACTGGGTTTGGATCCGGGAAATGGTCAAACGCGGGGTGCGCTTCGGGGTGATGCCGCAGTTCACCTCCACGTTCACCGACACCGGCGAAAACATGAACCTGAAGGAGAACGCGGTTCGGGAACGGAAGAGAAAGTGGGACATGGCACCCCGGTGGGTCAAAATGTTGAACCCGGTGTTTGTGCTGAGGTATCGCCTGCAGTTGATGATGCGCGGCGCCAGTTCCCTCGCGCCTTTTGACTACCAGATTTACACCCGCAAAAGCCCGGCGCTGCGACAGACCTTCCATGTGGCGCACCCCACCTCCCTTTGGAGAAAGCGGTCAAAACCGCGGTCGTAGAAACAGGAGAGGGACCAAAAAGGGATCCGGAAAGGTGGCACGGCCACCCCGTCCCCGGGGCACCGGGGAGGCCACGGCAAGCCCTTCAGCACCGCACTTATCCGACACCCGGACGAACCGTCTTCCGGACGGTTGCCGCTCAGGCCCGGGGCTGGAGCTTCTTCTCCACCTGGCTTTTTTCCAGCACCGCGTATTTCGGTAATCCCCCTTCGGTCGGGAATTTCACTTCCCCCTCAATCAAAGGCCGGGCGTACTCCACAAACTTGTCATTTGGCAGGAAGCCGTCGGCGGTGACCCAATCGCGAGGCACGAAATGTTCCACGTTGGCGATGTCGCCCAGCGGTTGCAGGCCGGTGCCCCACTTCAAGGAGCCTGTATCCAGGTGGCGGACGATCTTGACCATGTAACCGCTTTGGCCGCTGACGGCGGCGCGCACCGCCGATTCGCCGCACGCGAAGGCGTTGTTGGAGTCGGTCAGGCTGGCAAAATGTGCGGCTGCCCGCTGCGCATAGCCCAGCATCACGGTGCGGGTTTTGGTGTGCAACTTGCCATGCACCAGTTGTTTCATTTTCTCCGCCGCGCCCGCCAGCACCGGATGGCCAAAGGAATCCAGGTGGGTTTTGTCCGCGCCGATTTCATGGCCCGCTTCGTCGCGAATGCCTTCCCCCACCACCATCACGCAATAGCCGTGGCTCTGAATGGTCTCTTTGATTTTCACCATGATGGCATCCACGTTGTAGCGGATTTCAGGCAGGAGAATGATATGGGGCGGATTAGCGGCGTTGCCGCGCTTGGCGAGCACCGTGCCGGCGGCGATCCAGCCGGCGGAGCGGCCCATGACCTCGATAATGCAGCAGGACCCGTCGTCGGTGGCCATGCTGGAAACGTCGGCGCCGATTTCCATCACCGTGGCCGAGGCGTATTTGATCGCTGAACCATAGCCGGGGCAGCTATCGGTGTGAGGCAGGTCATTGTCGATGGTCTTGGGCACGCCGATCACCCGCATCTCGTAACCGCGCCTGGCGGCCTCCTCCTGGACTTTATGGGACGTGTCCTGGGAGTCGTTGCCGCCAATATAGAGGAAATAACGGATGTTATGCGCCTGAAACACTTCGAAGAGGCGGTCCATGTCTTTGGCCGCCTGCGCGGGTTTCTTTTTGAAATCAATTTTGTAGCGGCAGGTGCCCAGGGCCGCCGCGGGGGTGTAGCGCAAGCCTTCAATGGTCTTGGCCTTCTCATCATTGATATCGATGAGTTCTTCGTTGAGGATGCCCAGAATACCATTCGACCCGCCGTAGATTTCCTCGATGCACTCATGATGCCCGGCTTCGCTGATCACGCCAGCGAGGCTGGAATTAATTACCGAGGTCGGCCCGCCTGATTGCGCGACCAATAAGCTTCCAACTAGTTCTGCCATAAATTTGTTGCCACATTCCGGGCTGAAACCCCTCAGCGCCCGCCACGATTCAAACAAGTGCAGCACCATGCCAACGATGGCAGGGCATGTCAAAGGGGAATTCTCTTTGTTTGGTTGTTCTCGCGGCCAGCTCGGGTATGCTTTGCGCAGTGCCGCCAAAGGTTACTCCAGACACCCTGATGACGTTGCCGCATGCACGTTTAAAAATGACCCTGATGCTTGGGGCGCTAACGACTTTTGGCCCGCTTTCGATCGACATGTATCTGCCGGCCTTTTCTCATATCGCGGCGGATTTCGAGGTGCCCACCGGGGCGGTGGGGTTCACGCTGGCGGCCTACCTGTTCGGCAGCGCC